>JASEHM010000001.1:0-67511 GCA_030018895.1 Candidatus Omnitrophota bacterium | reverse complement strand
CAAGAGCATAGAACCATGACCCTGGGATTTTGTATCTACGACGATCCTTAAAAGGATGCTTAACCCCCTATCAAAGATTGCGTATCCAATAAACTCTTGCGCCCGCATCAACAGAAAGCACTGGTATATTGGTGTCTGAACAATTTTCTGCATCTGCTCCAATGTCCATCTACAGGGAAGCGGCATGTTCCTATATTCAAGGAGATAGACCTTGTCAAGCTTCTCCTTGGAATAAAGCAGTTTACGCGCCTGCTCCGAATAAACGACCTCTAAATCACTGATCGAGCTAGAGACATCAACAGGATTGATGATGTCTTTGAGTTGTTCGTTCTCGGCGGCGGTGAAATCTTCGCTAAAACAACTGGAGTCAACAAGTTCGCGCAGGCGGGCGAGTTCGGCAACAATATTCCTGTTCGCGCCCATGGCTACACTGAAGTGTTTAAAGTCTTTGACCGCAAGTAGTCTTTCAAAACAATTCTCGCTTACGCCGATCTTTCTCTGGATGGCATCTGCCGTGAGATAGAGGGACTGTTGCGAAATGCTATTTTTCGTCATTTTGAGCGAAGCGAAAAATCTCATCAGCATCGAGATTCTTCGGACTTTGGCCTTAGAATGACGCAAAATTTGACGTTTTGCAACAGTCTCATCGTGTAAATCTAAATCGATAAACTCACTCACAATCCTTAATGAATCAATTTTTACGGAATTATACGAAACTAAATTTATAATACCTAATAACGCTTGCGCGCCAATGCGTTCAACCACTTCCAACAAAGGAATATTCTCCATAGGCTGACACAACTGATTTTTCTGATGGTATTCATACGCACACTGCAGAAACTGAATACCAAGATATTGCTCTTCGCTTGCATAAAAATTATCTTTAATGATTCCGGAATTGGGGTTGGAGTTAAAGCAAAAATTCTCATATTCCAGCAGATGACAGAAATCCTCAATGTATCCTTTGTTATTAATTACGAATTGTGCAAGCACTAAAGGCACATAAATTCTGGAAATAGTTTCCCCTTCAGTTCCCTCTTCAACATCTTTAACCAACTCCTCAAGAGAATTTCTAACCGGACTGGAGGCATCAGCATAAGCACTGAGATTCTTGAATCTTTTAGCCATCGCGGCGATATCTTTAGGGCTAATGCGATTGGCCCTGATATGTTTAAGCACCTCGCTATATTGGCGCGCCATACGTATAATACTCATCAGTTTATGGGAAATATCATAAGAATCTTTCATCATCTTCAGCCATTTCGTATTGCCGTTATTTGTATAAGCGTAATAAATACTCGCAGCTTCTGCTAAGTATTTACCGAGGAGCCGCTGTGAACGCGCTCGATACAGCTGTACCACCTCCGCATACCGATCACCTCCCTGCATGGCGCAGACAAGATCGACAAAAGAATAACCTGTCCCAGCAAAAACATCCATCAGCCAGCCATTAGTCCCGTGCTTAATGTATTCCATTGGTCCGCCGGTTAAGGTAGCGATATTAAGATGGCCGTTAAAGGCAGGGCGATGATCGCTGGTCCCGCTTGCCTCTCTCGTCGACCGCGGCTCGCTTACCCATACATCAACTGCCTGCGTGGCAAGCTTCATTTTTTCAATATCCAAACCTTTAAGCATTATAAACTTACCCTTGAATTTCTCTTCTTGAGCTAACTGTTCAAATTGCTCAAACCATTTCTTGCCGACCTCGTCGCGCCCAACCCCGCCTAAAAGGACATTCATACCTAACCCATGATTCACCGCAAGCTTCTTACCTTCAATAGCAGACTGTAAAACAGCCTCAATTTTATCAAATTCCGACTCGCCGTATTTCGGAAAAGCGGCTTTAAAATCCTGGTCTAATTTTCGGGAGATATCTTTAACGCAAAATTCCTGCGTTATATAATTTTTTTTGACCAACTCTTCGAAAATCCTATCCACATCCAGCCTCGCTTCGAAAAGTATCTGCTCGGCAGCAACACTCCAAGGCAAATAGTATATCTTCTCGGTATCTTCCCTATCGCCAACCAACCATTCCATGATATCGCGGAATATAATCTGCTCTTTGTATTCCACCCAGCGGCGCACCAACCCGGCTAACGGCCTTTTCAGATCGGTGAATTTGATGCCTATTTCCCTTTCAAGGAACTCATTTAATTTTTCCTTGGCCTCTTGTCCGGCATTGAAAAGTATCCGACCTGTTATTTTCGTGCCTTTTTTCTTTAACTTTGCCAGCTCCTCATTAAGCCATAGCTCGGAATCCGAACTATTGGTTATAGCTAAAATTTTTCCCCTTGCCTCCGGTACAATCACCAGCTTAGTTACTTCCCCGTGTTCCTGGGAAACGCCATTGATAACGACGACCCGCGAGTCGTTAACTAAATGATGAACAAAATCCAATTCTTCCCCATCCGCATAATCACTTCCATCTGCTTTCTTCGGAATCATCCCGCTACCGATAAGGTTCTTTAACCGGCCTACGTTTTCTCTCGGTAAAGCGGCTACTTCCGGGGTATGCGTGGTAAAAAGGATGTATTTGGTATTCTCATGAACGCTGCGGCTTTCGGTTTTAGTTCTCTCTCTCTCCCGAGCAAACCAATCAACATCATTATCAGTCGCAGTAAGAAGGAAAAATACCTGCGCCTCATTGAAGCGCAAGATATCCGGGACAACGCCTAAATATTTAAAAAATTCCGTATATGCCCTACCTAAGAAAGCCATCTGCCGATATTTATCCGAATCACAAGGATAAAGCGCGTAGTTAATCTTCGGCTGGCGCGCCAGGATTACCGGAGTGCCATTGGCGTTAATAATGTAGTAGCTAACCTTATATGGCTTCTCCTGTAATTGCCCGACCTCCTTAAAATTGACTTCCAGAGTAAGCGGTTTGCCGCCTGACCCGATAATCGGCTGTATCCCTGCCTCACTATCCCAGTTAATATTACCTTCATAAAGAGGCATAAACCCGACTACCCGCTGAGATACCTTGACCCAAGCATTAAGGGTTTCTCCGGCAAGAAAACCAAGGCCACCGGAAGCAATTGCTGCCTGAGCTTTGGGATTTTTCAATTGCGAAAAGAAGGCTTCCAACGTCGCATCTACTGCGAAAGGAGCCACAGAAAGATATTTTATGAGAGCATCAACGGTAACCCGGCCTTCACTGTCCGGCGCAAAGCCGACCGGAATTTTCTGTATACATTGCCAAGCTTTCTGTAAAAATTGCCAGATAATTTTTTCTATTTTTCTATATCCATTTTCGCCGACTCCAATAACCTTATCTATTATTATCTTCGACCCTTTAAACACTTTCTTAATAGTCAAAAAAATGCCTGCGAAAGAAAAACTTGTAGATAAATTCTCCACCGCCGACGAAGCAAAGGATACCTTAATAGTAGCAAGTAATAAATAGCAGACAATAAGTTCTGGAATAGTAATAGAAGGGGTAGGTTGTGATGAGGTCTCTAAATAGGTGCGAAATAATACCGAGACAAAGGCGGCATTATTAACAACTAATGGCGGGGCATTTGTACCTGTACGCAGAGCGCCTAAACGAGATAAAAACAGTATATTTAGTGTCGTTTCTGCGGAATCTATTATGGGAAAAGAAGTTGCAAACAAATCCCTCACCGGCGAGGCGATAGCAATAGCGGATGGCAAATCAGTACTCCGAATTAAGTCTTGTGTCCCCAGAATTCCCCCATTGATAGGCAAAGAATTACAACAGAACTGACCCCCATCCCCCTTCGCCAAGGCGGCGGTTTCAAGTAACCGGCTAACTGGCGAACCGACGAACCCCTTCATTTTCAACAAAGCAGAACAGCTTATGTCAACTTCACTGCATCCCACTGCCAAGATTGCGCTGGAAACAGTTTCCTCTTCACTAACAGAATTTTGCAGGCTCTGGAGATGATTTTCTATACCTGCCGAGTTGGAGGCCTTAGCAATTAACTCTATAAGAAATTCTATTCCTTGAGGATTTTGTAGCGGAATTACAAGAACCTTTTTAGATAGGCCCTCTGGAATATTCTGGCCCACAAATATAGCTAACCCGCCATGACTGGCTACAATATTGAGCATAAATAGATCTGCGCGGCTATTGCCTACGACAAAGGTTTGCACTAATAAATCTATAAGGTTCTTTTTGTCTTTATTAGCAATCTGCTCTGCTAAATAAAGCAGTACATCTCCTCGGTCAATCGACGAAACTTCCATACCAATACTTGTTGTCTCTACTGTATATTGATTTTCAACGGCCCCCTGTAATTCTTCTACCAAATCATTACATACTTCAGGAATTTGCTCTTTCTTTTTTGTTATTAATATCAAGGGCCCTTGAAAATAGGGAATTATTTTGCCTTTTATATCCCAATTTTCTTCACATTTCTTTTCAAGTAAGATAGAAAAAATTATTCCCTTAAAATAGTCTACCTTTTTCTTTAGGTCAATAGATAAAAAAACATTATCCTGATTTATTTCTGATGTTTTTATATTTATATTAGTAGAAACAGGATAATTGCGAAGTGGTTTAAGGCCTGCTCTTCTGCTTGTCCCTCCGAAGAATATTATTGATTTTTTAAATAATATTTCTTCTATCTTTTTCTGAATATTCTTGACCCCATTCATATCAAAAACATATAGCTGAATTTTTTTCCTAAGCAGTCCTTCTAATGAAGTTTTTGCAAGGCCTTCCCACAAACTTTCAGGTTTCCATGCTGTTAATTTAATAAACTCTCTAGAAGCTAATTGGGAATCAGCTTCTGCTATAATCTCTTTAAAATAATCACCAGTTAAAAACCCGCAGCACAATCCTTGCGCCTCTTGCAAGAATTGTTTTTTTCTATCTGAATTTTCTTCTATATCAGCTAATCTTAGATAAAAATTGATTGTATCCCTTGGCAAGGTTGTCATAAACAGGCCTAAATCCTTTACCTTATATATCTGCTCGCAGGCATGGATAGCTTTTTCAACATGTTTTTGGCTGCTCTGAAAATGACCAAAGATTCTTAAAAACAGCGCTTCGCTAAAATATTGCCTAAATATACTATAAGCTACTTCCTGGTTCCTTAAATAAATAACTGGTTCTTTACTATAAAACCGTAATAATTGGGAAAGAATTTTTTTGCTCGTACGAGTAGATATCCCTTCTTCTAAAGGAATCCTAAAATCTTCTTTTTCTTCATCGGTAAAATTTATTGTCTGCTTTAAATCATTTATAAGGTTATTTCTTTCAGACTCATTCCGCATAACCCATAATAAATCCTCGCGGTAGTTTTTATTTAATTTCATATACAAAATCTTCCAACAAATAATTGCCCTTTCAGAAGATTTAAATCCCCTAAAAACAGTTTCAAAAAGCAAGCAGACAAAGAAATCTCCTTGATAGAATTCTAAAAATTTTCTATAATCCTCCATGCAAGATCTGGTCTTATTCGTTGCCTTTTCTTCCCAATTAAGATATGCTTCATAGGCTAATTCAATCTTGGCTTTAATATTGGATTCGTCTACATCTTTAATAAGCCTGTAATATTCTTCAACAATGGACATTAAAACAAGCCGATTATGCTGAAAAATGGTTTCAAACTCCTCTTGTGAAATCCTTACTGCTGGCCAAGAATGCTTTACTGCTTCAAGCCAATTTCCTTTAAGCTGGTATTGAATTCTTAAGAAAACCCGGGTGCGCCGAATCGTTTTTATCAGGTCCAAACCTAATTCTTCAAGCGCTGCTTGTCCTTGAGGAACCAGCTTTTTCCAAATCGCAAAAGCCTTCATATATAGTCTTAATGCCCTAATATTAGGGTTTATTTTACTCTGCGCCTGAATGTTCATACCCCTAATATAGTAAAATAATATTTGAGACTCTTTGTCTTTGAGAGCCTTCTTAAGATATTCATTTGCCAGATGATAGTCCCCGGCTTCAGCGCAGGCAAAAGCTAACTTTTTATAAACTTTTGGATCTTTTGCATAAGAAAGCTCTTTTAAATATTTTTGAATAGATACTAAAGGGTATTTTATTTCAATTACACAAGCCTTCTTTTTCTCATTAATCTCTAAGAGATTGGCTTTTATATATCCTTTCCGAGCATCCACAGTAATTCCTGAAATACGACAGCCAAAATAAGCAGCATCTCCGATTAACCCAATTAGTAAAATAATATCTTCTCCCTTTATATCCGCAGAGATAATATCCTTGTCAGTAAAAACCCTGAGATGCTCTTTATTTTCAGTTTTAATACCCGTTTTATCAAAATTTGCCAACTCCCCAGGACTAAAGTTCGTCAGGACAAAAGGTTCTGGCGCAGTTACCGCTCTATTTGTTTTTTCAATATACTCCTGGCTGATAAAACGGCCAGTCAATGCCCCTTTACCTTTTTTTCTAATTATCAAGCTGCTCATTCCTTTTTCAGGATAACCGCCTATTCCCATAAAGCCATCTAAACCATCTTTCTCATCCATATCTATACTACTTGACCAATCGTCATTTTGATAAAGAAAAATCCCGCCATTATTAAATGAACCTTGTCTCTTGCATTTTTTGGCTATCCGAACATAATCTTTAATTGGAACACCTGCGCCTTTGGCTTTAAAAGCCCTTATCAATGCCTCAATTAACTGCCGGTTATAAGGCCGGCACAAAACCCCTATCTTAAGATCTTTTATGGATTTACCTGATCCTGTTAAACAAAATTCAAGATAACCCTTAGCTAATGAATCCCAGTCAACCTTTCCAATGCATGGGTTTATATTATTAGTGATAAGAGCTTTTAATTTTTCAGCATTTTTGTTAAAACCAACCTCAATTTTAAGGAAATAACAATCCGGCAAACTATTTATTTTTTTTGAGCACCATGCATGGCCAGTAATAGGCCCTTTCTGATGAGGGTCTCCCAATCCTCCTAATTTATCAAGCGGCAACCCTAAGTAATATATTTTCTCAGGGCCTACCCCCAATTCCGTATCTATTGGTATAAGAGGCAACTTCTTACGCCCACCGCTCATTCCTATAATTTTTATATTTTTTATCTTGTCATAACCAAGCTTTTCTTGTAATACTTGAATAAGATCAGCGCGTAGAGAATAGCAATTCAACTCGTTTCTATTATTCCCCTTATATTTCATACTGCAAAGCAAAAGCCTGGCTATTATATCCGCATACTCTTTTATATCCACCACATGCTTTTCTAGCGACATCAGAGAAGAAGCCGCTTTTTTGCCTGGATTGATCTCAAAAATACGTACTATCTCTACTAGGGGGAGCTTATTACATTGCGTTTGTTCTGTTTCTTTTACAGCATCTTCTTCTTGAACCTCTAAATCAAACCTTCTGCCTCCAAATTCATCGTCTTTTCCGCAAAGCTGTTTTACAAACTCATCTAAAAACCCTTTCAAAAGAGAGTCTGCTTTTTCTTTGCCTAATGAACAATGCTCAGATGCGCTAAATCTAAATTCTTTAGAACTACCCACAATAAATTCGGCTTCCATAAAATCAAATATGTCCCATAAAACGCTACCATCATAAAACTCCTGCCATTGCTCTTCTTTTAAACACTCTATCTTTACTCGCAACTCTTTCTCCCAATATGAGTTAATCAAACCACTTAGATGACCCTGGGCATAAGCATGGAAACCTTTTAATAACCCAATTATATTACCTTCATTATCAGACCACTTTTTCTCCTCTTCTGCTTTAGGCAGTTCTTCTTTTGTTTTTAGTTCTATCTTTACATTTTTGTCTTTCTCTATAGCCTTATTTAAAACCGCTTGTATTTCGCTAATCACAGCATTTAGTTGTTTCTTTAACGCATCCCAATATTTTTCATCAATCTCATCATCATATTTATAAACAAACATCTTCTTTAATAAATCAGTTAAGTTTTTCCAGCATGGTATCTGCTCTAAATGATTATCAATATAATTTATCCAAACCTTAAATCTCTCTGCGATCTTTATATCCGGCATACTTAAAAGAATTTCTACATTATAATTATGCTTAAAATAATACCAGACCAGCCAGAATTGCTCATTCCTTGCTAAGTCTCCGCATAAACTACTTTCTAAACCGGCTTCCTTGGCTTTTTTTACAACTTCTAAAATCTTTTTGAGAATAAGCGGGGGGGCAATCCCCTCATAATACTTTTTATAATCTTGGAGATTATCCCTGTGGATATTGTAAAAGAAATGAATTAAATCATTGGATCCAACACTAAAAAACTTTATTGCGGGGATTTTCTCTATAGTCTTAATTATTAGATCTATATTATTAACTACCTTTTTAGTTTCTACCATAATGCCTATAGTAAGCTCTGTCCCTTGGCCTTCCTTCTCTTGCGCTTTTTTTATTATCTGCTCTATTGCCTGCAAATCACTAACATCTTCTACCATAGGAAACATTACTCGAAAAAAACCATACCCTTCTTTTCCCAATCTGATGAGAGCCTGTAATATCTGTAATGCCACTGCTCTGCCCAGGGGATGATCTTTCCACCATTTAGGCCTTAGGTAGCGTTGATAAGCAAAAGGCAAAGGCTTTTTATCCGGTTGATAATCAATGACTCTAAAAGTAACTCTTTTTCCTTTTGCAGATTTTAAAATTTCCCTGAATAAATCCTGCCATTCAGTAATTAAAAAAGGTAAAATTCCCTGGCATAAGTTCTCAGTCCTTACCAGGCCAATACCCTGGACAATATTCACTGCTACTTCTATCTCATCTTTAGAATCAGCGTTCATTTCAACCGGTATTTTTAACAACTCCGGCGCCTTTTCACTATAAAATTCGTCAATCTTTTGTTGAACTCCTTGTGCAACGGCAAATTCGTCTTGTGTTTGCGGACTAGGATTAATAATCACCTCTCCATTACTAAAAATCACAACTTTATCATTTTGTTTAATTAAATCCGTATCTTCCCTGGCAATAATAAAAACTGGTATTCTTTCAGACTCAGCCAACAAAGCATAATGTGCCTGCGGCGTTCCTGCACAAGTAATAATTGCAGCCAATTTTTTGCCATAAACCTTTATAAAGCAATTTAAAAATTCTTGTGGAGTAGGTATATAATTCAATTTTAAAATCACTGAGTCTTCTCCTTCATAATGCGCTGTTTGATATTCTACTTTATTAATAAGATAATTTCCTATACCCTGAAGCATTCTTTCAATGCCTTCTTTGAAATACTTATTAACATCTACTTTTTCTTTTTTTTCTTTCAAAAGCTCATGCAGATAATCAAGCATCTCTGTTTTTAGCCTCTTGAAACCTATAAATGCTTCTCTTAATGCATACTTAACCCTTTTTTGCATAAGCACGTTTTCATATCCTAAGGCTAAATCCTCTAAAAGAAGCCCCTGCAAATATTGTCTTATAATTTGCAAAGTATATTGCATAATTTCAGGCTCTTTACTAAGGCCTTGATCAATACTACTTATCAATCCTTTGACTAAATCTTTAATCATTTCCTCCTTTTTGGCCTTACCTATAAAATCTATCGTCTCTTCATCTTGATAATCATAAGCACGAACTCCCAGCCAAATCATATTCTCCAATACGCCCCCTAACTCCATAGCAAATGCCTTGAGTTGCCTATTCTCCACTGTATCTGCATCTTTTTTAAAACTATCTACTCCTTTTGCGAAAACCTCCTCTGCCCATACTGCTGCCTCTCCCAGATTTTCTTCCGCAGACTCAATCTTTATCTTTATTCGCGGTATATATTGTCTTAAATCTTGCTCCTCTTCTATCTGACGTTGAATCATTGTGCCTGTTTGTAACTGCCCTAAGATGGTGGCTATCAACTCCTCTTTTCTTTTTTTCTCCTGCACCAGCTCTTCATCCACTCTTCCAATATCAGGAATAAACCAAGGCTTACTCAATCCTTCTTCTAAAATCTTCCAGCACCGATTCTTTCCTACCCAATAAAAATTTAATATTATTTTTTCTCTAATATTTATTTTTTTAAACTGCTCCTTAATATTTATGTCATTACTGCTTTCTTTGCCATTAGAAATAGAATTCTCTGTTTTTCTAAATTCTTCAATAAGCTGTCTTCTAAACCTTATAATAATTTCTATGGCCCATTTATTCAAAATAGCATTCATATTCTTTAACTCTTTTAGTTCCTTTAAAATAAATCCTAAATTACGCAAAATCAAAATTTTCTCAATCTTCTGTTTTTGCATATCTCTTTTACCAGCTTCTATGATACAACCCATAGTATTTTTCAGAAACGAAAATTCAATTATTTCAATTTTTTCCGGCGCGTTGTTGCTTTGGCCTGCTGAATTAATAACGGAACTGCTTACGGAAGAAGAAGTTAGAGATAAATCCACTTCCGAGCCGGCGATTTTGACCTTGCGTCTCACTGTCCCGATTAAGCTGGAAACAGTTTCCCAATTGACAGTTTCCCAATTGAATATTGGCACCGCTCCCACATGTTTTAATATTTCTTTTCTCGCCCCGAGATGTTTTTCTATACGTTTATTTATTTCATTTTTTGCTTTTTCTATGTCTGTTAAAGAAAAAAACTTTATTTCTTGAACAAGCATCTTTACCGTAATTAGTTTTTGTTTCGCTTTGGGCAGCCTCTCTAGCCTTTTTATCGCCCGAAGAATCTGATTATGAATACCTAGCTGCCTCATCAAATCTTTTATCTCATCAGAAGGATTATCTTTAATATATTTAGTAAGTGTCGGAATAGAAATCCCTAACGACTTAACAACCATAGATGGAATAATAATTCCTTTTTCTTCCATTAAAATTCTGATTACACCAGGGATCTTCTTAATAGGCTTAACTTTGCTAAGTATCATACTATCGGTTAAGATTATACCTCCCCCTATTAGTTGTTTTAAATCTAGTAACGCTTGTTTTTTGAGTTGACGTATGCGTTCCCCGGTGTATCCCAATAGCTCACCAATCTTGCGATAACTTAAGGGGTTCATGTTCATAATAGCCTTATTTAGTGCTTCTTTTTTAATAGATGATTTAAGTTGATTAATTTCTTCATTGCTAACTACTTCTCCAGTAATAGACAAGCCATTATGCAAACATACAATTAGCCTATCGATGAGAAGAAGTTGATGCAAGGCCTTTTTAAGGGTCTCTTCAGGCCGTTCAGCACTCAATTCTTCTATGATTGAACCCTCCAAATCCCGTGCCTGTGGACTCTCTATAAGCTCGCCAAGAGAAGTTTCTCCTTCCTTACCCACAGGTGTAGATAGAGAAACTACATGCATCGGAACATTTAAAACTTCTTTTACTTCCTCAACTGGCCATCCTAAGGCTTGAGCAAGTTGGCCAATTGTCGGGTCTCCTAGAAGTTTCTGGATTAATTCTGTCTTTTTATTCTCAAGCCCTGTATGCTTCTCTTGCATATACACGGGAATCCAGATATCACTACTCTCCTTTTGCATAACCATTAGTATTTCCCGCTTAATCCAGCAATCAGCATAGGTAGAAAATAATATACCTTTTCTGTAGTCGTGCCTCTCTACAGCCTCAGCTAGCCCAATCAACCCTGCCTGTATCCGCTCCTCAAAGAATAAAGCCCCATTAAAATAGTTTTTAGTCACGATAGATGTTACTATGCCTACATTTTGTTCCACTATCTCCTCTTTTATCTTTCGCCACAGTTCCGCTATTTTCTCAATCTTGTTATTCAAAGCGACAATCTCATCCAAAGAAGACTGAATCTCCTCTAATTTATCTTTATTTATTTTTTCGTTTTTTATAGAAAAGATTATATTTTTAACCAAATCCACAACTAGAAAAATTAACTCCGTAGAAAACTCGGCTGCCACTTCACAATGCTCCTTATTCATCCAAGCAAAAATTTCTTGTTTTACTTTACGCTTCTGGTGTGGACTAAAAAAAGACAGTTTATTTTTTATGATTCCATTATTATTGTTCTTTTTTTCTAATTCATCTAAAATCCATTGTAATATTTTTGCAAGTAAAGGACTTTTTCTAAGACAACCCATCAATTTCTTTTTTAACGTATCCATCTCAATAAAAAGATCATTCTCTTCCTTCCTTTTCTTACCCCCAATTTCAGTCTCCGAAGGTAACAGTTCAGCGCTTGGAACTTCCAAACGCTGAACTGTTACCTTCGGCCGCATTTTAAAAATTGGACTGGAGACAAAAGAAATTTTATGTTCTAATCCGGGGTTAAAAGCATTTAATTCCATCAAATTCCAAGCAAAATCCAAATCTTCGGTATCTTTCGGTATCGAAAATACGGGCGAGGAGACCCTAATCCTATCCTCAAGACCGTGAACATCTTCCATCCCTGCCTTGCAAAAACCATCAAAATCAACAAGTATTAACAACATATCAACTAACAAGCTATATTTCACCGGCGAGCCGGCAATTTCAAGCAACCGGCTAACTGGCGAACCGACAAACCCCTTCATTTTCAAAGCAGAACAGCTTATGTCAACTTCACTGCATCCCACTGTCCCGATTGCGCTGGAAACAGTTTCCCGATTGGGACGGAAACAGTTTCCAATATTTTTTGGAGGATTCAGAAACTCTTCAAAATTTAAGAACCTTTCTAAAGAAATGATTCTTTCAAGAATAGGCTTAATTATCTCTGCATGAACTTTATAATCCTTTAATCTTTTTTCCTCTGGAGGCGTTCTTTGCTTTTTCCCAATCCCATTATAATTGGCCCAACACTTTGTCATCCCCTCTAAATCTACAGGCAGAGATTCCTTATCTAACCTATTCATACTATATATTGTTGAAAGAATAAAACTAAACCCATCATTATCTTCTAACATCTTGCCAAGAACAGCATTATTCTCGTTTAAAAGGTCTGCATAGAAGGAATAACCGCTAATATCTGCAATAAACTCCTCCCAATTAGCTTTTCCCTTTACAAGCCTCTCAAGGATATCCCTGGCAGTGCCCACCTTTATTTGAGCCAAGCCGCGCTCAGTCCCGCCACGATATATAGGCCTCCTATATATCAAAAGCGATTCATGATAAATATTGGTTAATACGTATTTATTTATTAAACGACGCTCTGATACTGTTTTTTCAGAATACAGCTTCTTAGTAATCTCATCCAACATTGTATAGGCTGTCCATGCCTTTATTCCAAATCGATCTTTTGAATTAATGCGCGCGTTTTTAAGAACTCCACTGTAATTTGAAAGGGGAGGAACTCTACTATGATCTAAAAACGAAGATAAAGATGTGGGTAGAGATTTTGTTTCAAGAACTCTACTGTGCTTTGAAAACGAAGGTAAAGATGGGGGCAGGGATTTTGATAAATTCCTTGTCTCTCCTTCACAAAATATGAAGGGAACTATTAATAACACAACTACAAAGGGCGGAGCGCGGCTTCGTGCCTGCTTAAATGAGGAAGAAGCCTTCGGACTGCTGGAATAAACGACCGAAGAAGATCCTTCCTTGACAGAAGACGCAGAAACGCCATCCTTGTTCTCGTGATCCGTATCCTCAGAAGATTTCACTGTCCAAAATACCTCTATAAACTGCTTTACGAACTCACACAGGGACGATATGAAATCAAGATTGCCGTTAAGGTCTTTTTCCGACATGATCGACGGCTGGCTGGACTTGGGCCTTGCATTTTTGAATATCTCCCGGGCCTCTTTACTAATCGTGACCCTATCCACCCGACACGGCGCAATCGTGACCCTATTCTGACGCGACACATTGGACGGGTACAACTTCGTTCCCCCGGAATCCTTCATCGCGGCCAACTCTTTTCGTAGCAGAGACTCAAATTTCGAGACGGATCCAACAGGACCTACCCGCTTAACAGGGCTTGAAGAGTTTAGTGAATTTAATAGTACCGTTTCTACACAACTCCTTGCAGAAGAAGAAGTTGCGAGTTCATTCTCCGACTGGGACTGTTCTGTCAAATTCTTTATGAACTCTGTCTGGCCTTTTATAATCTCTTCAGGACAATGTTTCCCATACTTTTCAGCTAACCCATCTAACGTTAATTCCATTCCACCATTGTGAATAAGCTGGCCAAAGAATAACGGCATCTCTTGATGAATTTCTAGAATTAATTGGTATGCCATCAGCCCAAAAGGACCCCCCTTTTTAAATATAATTAAACCAAATTGGTCAATAGCCTTGTTGATATTTTTTCTTGCCATTTCTTTATAATCTAAAGCCAGCAAAAATATTCCTTGCAAATAATACATGCTTCCTAAAGAAAAGACTGCCTCTTGAGGCATCATGCCCAACTCCAGATGCGCATCCAGTAAGTCCTGAACTTCTCGAGAAAAATGGTTCAATTGAGTATCTGTAACAGGAAAATATCCCAGCCTCTCCAAGAAACGAAAGTTTAATATCTTAAACATAAAATTTTCCTGAAGATTATTAATCCAAGAAATAATGCCCGGGTTGTTATTTTTTAAAAATGAATCTACTAATCTGCCATCTTTTCCTATCTGCTCCTGCTTATATCTTAATAGCCCCTTTACAATTTTAACCTGTTCAAGAGGATGCTTTTCTAAAAGGAATGTCTCTAGCAAGAAAGCAAAAAATAAACAATCTTTATCTTTGTTTTCTAAGCCAGGACATTTGAGCTGGGACAGCTTTTCTAAACCCTTCTCTAAATCACTCTCATTTTTATAGCCGGATACAACATCTTTTAACAATAAACGATAATACCTCCTCACTGTTTCCAAATCTGTTTTATGCTTAACTGCCAGCTCAGCAGACTCTAAGGCTTTCTCAAGATTTCCCTTTCTGTCTTCTTCATCTCTTAAAAATTGGTAAATCCTGGCTATTTTTCCTGATAAATTCAACCCTTTGAATATTTTAATGTTATGTTTTATTATTAATTCAATGGCCTGCTCAAAACTTTTTAAAGCTTTTTGATTAGGGTCTTTTCGGCTAAAATTTAAACTCCATAATCCTAAGAGGTAATACCTTAATATTCGATATTCTATAAAAGACAAATTAAGGCCTTTTAGTTTCTTAAGTTCTTCTAGCCCCGGAAAAAATAAACCAAATTCAGCAAGGCTTAAAATCTTCTTAACGTTACGATTAAAACAAATCCCTGTTGTATAAGTTACAGGGATGTCTAATATACCTCCATCTATATCTACCATTACTATATGAACTGTCTCTTTTCCGCTATCATCTATTTTTGGCCCAGGGATAATCTTATCTTTGAAACGATAAGGGGTTATTACGCTCAGAATCATTAATATTTCCTCTGGCAGGCAGGGAATCAACTCTTTTGCCTTAAAAACTGTATCCAAGGTTATTCCATATCGTTTGAATATTTCTTTTTCTTCAAGTAAAAAAGTGTTTTCCCAGGGCAACCCGCCTTTTTCAGTTACAAAAAAACCGGCAAAATCTAAATTCTTTTTTTCTAATTTTAATATTTGCGCTGCTGACCACAATGCCTGAGGCATGCCTCCTATACCCATAACCCCATTAACCTTCTCCCCTAATCCTAAATCTAATCTTGACCAATCATCATTTAGCACCAGAAGCATACCCTTATACCAAAGCCTTCCCTTGTTACGTTCCAGCCGTTTCTTTAATGCTGAATAATCTTCTACCTTTTCTCCGGATATCGCTTCTATTACGGGAAGATTGTACTCTCTAAACAAAACAAGCGGCCTAAATTCAGGTATTTCTTTCTTTATTTCCTTAAATACCAAAGAACAGAAATCTTTTTTACCGTAATGTTTTTTTAAAATCTCGCTTAGGTTTATCTTCTTAGGAGTTACTACCTTAAAAAAGTATCCTGGCGGCAAGTTTTTTATATCTTTGGCAAACAAAAACCCAATTGTTGTTCCCATCCAGCCAGAAGTAATTAATCCCTGGGAAAACTCTAAAGGCAAATAAACCATGCAAATCTTATTTTCTCCATAACCAAGTATCTCTCCTGGCTCCAATCCAGCCTGACCAGGTTTTGTCCTTGCGCAAGATACTGAATAAAAATACTTAAGATCTTTTCCTAAAATTCTCCGTATCCATTGCAAATCAGCCAATACCTTTCTAAAAATATTAAAGTTATTCCTATTCTTACTTAAATATCTCAAAGACCTTGCAGCCAAACGAGCCGAAATATTGCATAATTCATAAAGTTCACCTATAGGCAAAACATCTTTAAAAATAAACTCCTGCCCTTTTCCTAATTCCAAAATATTTATCTCATCCACTTGAGCGCTTTTTAATTCCGGATCTATTTTCATAAAATCTTTTTTTATAATCTCTCTTTTAAAATCCACTATTCTAATATGCCTCATTCTTTTTTTATACTCACCAGTTTCTCTTATACCTTCTTCTAATTTAGAACCCTCACCGCTTAACTCTTCAGCAGGGTTATGTGCGAAAGTTCTTACAGGAGAAGACGAAAAACAAGGCAGCTGTTTATATAGCGGCGAATTTGTTTTTTTAGGGGGCGTATCTATTAGGCTGTTGTTGCCCTGTTCATTAAACAGCTCTTCGATTCTTTTTTCATCCAGCCTTATTACCGCGCATAACTTAAATCCTTCTTTGTCGTCATCAATAGTTTTAGCTAAATTCTCTATTCTTGCTTTTCCTGCAAATTCATGAATAACAATCTGAGAAATTACTTTTATACATACCCCAGGCTTCCAGATAACAGGACAATTAATAGCCTGATCAACAAAACAAAATCCCTCCCCTTCTTCATTTAATATTATCTCTTTGTATTCTCCTTGATATAAGGAATAAATAAGCAGGGCATCTAATGAAGAGTCCTTTTGTAAGCCATATTTTTGTTTTAAAAATTCCTTTAAAGCGATCTTTTGCGTCCCTGCTGGATGAAAAAACTCTTTTTTTTCTGTTTCAACCACCATTCCCACATGGGTATTCCTAAAATTATTCATAGATTGCTCAACAGAACCGACTACATCATTTTTAACTATTTTGCCCTTTAAAGAAGCATCTGCTAGATATAGTGAATCCGGATAATAAAAACACAGGACACACAAAGGCCTTATATCTTTAAGAAAATAATGAGGAAATTCTACTTTTTCAAAAATCTGCCAATAAATATTTTTCAGGCTCCCTTTATACACATTAGCTAAATCCTTCCAGCTATCAGGAAGATATTCTCTGATCTGAATCTTTTCATTTCTAAGAATACTCATTATATTTCTAGTAGAGAGTTCCTTATTCTTACAAAGCCTCTGATACTCTTCTTCTATGGCCTGTTCCAGCGCATGCAAAACAATTTGTTCTTCTAAAGGAAGATTATTTTCCATTTTATACGATATTTCCCATCCGGATTTCCATAAGTTTATTGGCAATGTCCAACCCGCACCAAAAAGGCCTAATTTTATAATCGCATTTACCTGATTACTCACTATGCCCTCAAATATAATAGATGAAAACCAGCTAAGCAAAGCCCCGCAATTTATAGGAAGCGACTTTGAATTTTTTAGTCTTGTTGGATTATTTGCTGCATATTCTGTCCTTTTTACATTCTTTGGCTCCAAAGCCCGCTCTATTTCTTTCTGGAGCCGCTTATTTACTACTGGTTCTTTGTATTTATCTTGATACCCTTGGGGCGCTTCTGTAAATGTTCTCACAGATATTTCCTTGGATATTCCTGGAGATGTTCCTAGAGATATTTCTGCAGATGTCCCAATCTGGCCAAAACTGCGATTTGGCAATGACAAGAGCAGCAAAATTAAACAAAGAATAGCCCTATTGGGCATGCTTATTGCAGAGCCTGCCCTTCCTAGTTTCAATAAGTCAAATTTCTCCCTAAGCACTGCTTCTGAAGCAAAGAAAATCGTCTTTCCTTGAGGCCAATTATCCCAGAGAAGCTCTTTTATTTTTTCAATACAATCAGAATGAATATTTCCAGGCCCAATCACGCGGATAATATTCTTAATCACAAAACATAATGTATTTCTCTGAGAAACAGTTTCAACACAATAAAAGCATTTGAGACTGAGATCAAGATTTCCTAGACTGGCAATATGTTTAGGCACATATATGCTAATAGAATTAAGGCTACTTAGAAGATTATTTTTTTGAGTCTGCGAAGCCCCAATGAAACTCTGCCCCATCTTAAAGTAAGGCAAAGATATAAACAATCCGGCTATCCGCTTAAATAGGTCTTGGTAGTTTTCAACATCCTGGTTAGCAATTATGAAGCTCTCCCTCGCCATAAGAGAGGTTTCTTGGGGCAAAATACTAAAGCCCCCCGCCTTAAGGCGGGACGAATATATAAATGGTTCAATACCAAATTTTATTAGTTCGCTATACCTATCCTTAATTTTAGGATCCGTTGCAAATTCATAGCCCACTAAGAAAATTTTATACTTTTCTGGAATAATCTCAATGATATCAACAAGGCGAATCCTTGCAGTTATTCGCTCCTCTTCATCTTGAGTAGTTAAAACTACCTGTAATAAGCCAAGAAAGTCTCCTTCTGCGTCTTCTTTTGTCTTTATTAAACCATAGTAATTTGGCCAATCACAAGAAGGTAAGCGCAAAACGCACCTGGCATACTCAACAGCCTTAGCTAAATTATCGCGTTGGCGTCGCGTCTGAGCAGTTTTAAAACACTTTATTAACAAATCAGGGAGAGCAAGAAGATCTTCTTCATTTCTATCGCTAATAAAAAACTCTGGAGTTTTTTGGAAATCATTCTTTATCCATTCTGCAATTACACTATCCAAAGATTCCAAAATAGGTGCTTTAGATTTTCCTAAAAGACGATTTTTTCTTGCCGCAATAAAAGTCTTTCTTGAGCCTGATTTCTCATCCTTCCAACGTTTCAAAATAAGCTTTCTAATGTCTCTTGAAGGACGATTTTTTCTTGCCTCAATACAAATCTGTTTTAACTCTTCCTCCCCCTGAATATAACTTGCAACCCCTTGAAAAGTTATCTCAACACCCAATTCTTTAACAGCTTTAGCAATCTCCCGACAATTGCCATAACACTCTTTGATAAGCTTAATTTTTTCTTCTTTAGGAATTCCCGAAAATTTTTTACGCTCATCCGTTGATATATTATTGGGCCCTCTTATTGGCGAATTAACAGACAAAAGACAAGAGCCTACTTTCCTGCCAAATCTTTGTGTAATAAGTCTATTTATAAAAACCACTGCTGAAGCGGCAGATAAGGTTAAGCAAAGATAATGCCCAACAGGCTCCCAGAGCCAGCGGTCATGAGGTTCTTTTAAAGAAACCTCTTTTTTTATTTCCTCAGCCATATAAGAAATATCTAAGCTCTCTTTTAATACACCAAAACCCTTATTCACATACAGGGTTAAGACTAATTCTGCTTGATGCTCTACCGCATCACCAAAAATAAGTTTAAATTTTAATCTATTAATCAAAATATCTTCTTCAAAAGAAAGATACCTAATCTCTACTTTTGTTATTTCCTCAGATAAATTTTCTATCTCTAACTCTTTAAAGCTTCTTTTAAGAAGGCCTTCTCTCTCCATTCTCTCTATCGCCCTTATGATATATTGCTTTAAAAAAAGTGGCTCAAAATTTTCTTTCTCTGATAGCCTTTCAATATTCCAAATATACTCTTTTGAGGTTTCCTTAAGGCCAAAATACCATTCTAGGCAACCCTGTAGTTTTGCAATCCGCTCCCATAATTCTTTTACTGCTTTTTTTTCGTAGCCTTTATCAAGTAAACGCCTCTGCCTAAGCACCTGAAAAAATTCTTCTAAATCCTTGCGAGTAATATTCTGCTCTATCTTTTTAATAGACTTTTCAAGGCCGTTCGCTGTTATTATCCCTTTTTTTATAAAAGGAGATACGTAACTCAAAAGTTCTTCCAAAATAGAATTAAGATTTCGCGAATGAAACAATGTCCCTGCTCCCAAATCAAGGGTGCCAATCCTATTTTCCTCATCAAATAATATAAGGTGGGTTTCTAAATCCTGGCTAGCCAAATAGGCATGAAGAATAATAATATCACAGATATCTTCCTTTTCTTCTTTAGTAAGGTTCCTTTTCAGAAGAGAATCCACTATTATTTCTTTTTTTTTAATATCCGGTATTTCCTCAATGATTACCGCCGCCTCATTCCCTGCTCCTATCCAGCATTTCTCTAAAATTTCTTCATTCTGAATCACCTCGGCAACAGGAAAAATCCTTCCATCTTTTTTCCAGCCCAACCCTGCTTTTTGGCTAACCCAATAAGCAAATTCTTCTAAAAGCATATCATCAACCTTCTCTATCAAAAGCCTTTCGCCTCGATTATCGCGCACAGTCAGCTTAGGCCGCTTAATAATATAGCACCTTTCCAATGCTGTATATTTCTCCCCTTCCTTGCCTCCTTTGAACTCCGCCTTCACCTTATACAAAAGAGAAACAGACTTCTCAGGAAATAATTCTTCTTCCGGCTCTAAATAAGGGATTACCTGTTTTATAGTAAATTCTGTTCGGTTTCTCCCCTTTGCCTTGGCTATATAAACCGCCTGATCAGCCTCTTTAATAAATGCCTTTTGGCATTGTTCAGAGTCAGAGATACTTCTTAAACTCTTATCTAAAGAAGCTGCGCCAATGCTTATAGTTATTTTTTCATTAATATTTTTAATTTTCATTTCTTTCACCGCCTCCCTAATTCTCTCTGCGGCAACCACCCCTCCTTCTAAATCCGCGTTAGACAGGATAATCATAAATTCTTCCCCGCCATAACGGCAAACAATATCCGTTTTCCTTGCCATCCTCTTAAACACCTCAGCAACATACTTTAAAACCATATCGCCTATTAAATGGCCATATGTATCATTAAAATTCTTAAAATGATCTATGTCCAGCATTAATATCGCCAGGGGATTATCATGCCTTTTGGCCAAACCTATTTGTCTCTCCAGCTCTTCTTTTAAATACCAGGCATTATACAAACCTGTACGGCTATCAGTTATCCTTTGTTTTATCTTTTCCTTTTCTCTAATAATGACATCTATTGCCCTAAACAAATAGAAAAAAATCTTTTTTTCTTTAATTAGAGGGATAAATTGCTTATTTTCAATACTGGCCTGAGCCCAGTTATGTAACATATAAATATATTTTCCTTTTCCCGGGAGAGGAAGGAGAAAAATAAGCTCTTTAGGCAAAACTCCTTGATAACAAGTTAAGTCGTCTTTTAAATTTTGAGGAAGGCAAATATTTTGTAATCTTGAGAAGATATGGCCAGAGGCAAGTTGATCTAAAACTCCATTATCTACTTTTTCCGGATAAAATTTCTTAAGAAAGGCGAATCTATCTTTAATCCATAGCCCCCGAAAAACGCCATCCCAGATAATTACTTCTACTATCTCTATAGGCAATTTTTTCTTAAATCCTTCCAATAATTTCTTTTGCCCAGAAAGGGTATTTTTCTGCTCCCAATACTTTTTAAGAAAATCCCAAAGAAAACTCTTTTCCGGGTCATTAGGCTTTCGCGGTGTTAATTTATAACTCGACTCCTTTAGTCCATCTGTTGAACAAATAAGGCTTAAGTTATCTTCCTCATCTATCTCATAGCTATACCCCCATGCCTTAAGAAGCTCCTCTAATGCCTTCATCTTAAATCTAGCGAACTCTTCCTCTATTTTATCCGGGCTAACCCCCTCTAATTTCCCAATTTCCTCGACAATTTCATAAAGAATACTTTCTCTTTCTGCCCTCTGCTCTACTAACCTTGACTGCATAGCATCTTTTAAAAAACCAACAAAACTACTGAACTGGCAATTAGAAGAATAGATATCAATGAATCTTTTCTTTTCTTTCTCTCCTACTTCAATCTCTTCCAACTCTTTCCAAGCAATAATCGCTTCCGTAAGGACGTTTAGTTCTTCAGAACTAAGGCTCCCTATCTTCTCTCCAATCTCAGCCCCTTCCTTCTCCTTAACAAAAATCTGAATCAACTTAATAGCCTCTGTTAGACTAAAAACAAACAAAGAACTAGAAACTAATTCTGTAAAAGGAGAACCTGCTAAAGGAATTGTTTGGCGAGAGCTTAAAAGTTGTTTAGAAAAGTCTGAATTAAGTCGACCGAAAAAACCCTTTAAGGCTTGTTGTATCAAGTGATATTCTAGGAAAACGCTGAAAAAATCCATTTTCGCGTCATTGCAATTGCGAGGCGAAACCGAAGCAAGAAGCAATCTCAAAAAAGTGATTGCTTCGCCTCGCCACAAAGTGTGGCGGGCTCGCAATGACAACATTTTAACAATCTCTACTGCTGAAGATACCGCTTCTTGTAACAGTTCAGCTTCCGGAAGTTCTCGCCTCCCGTTTTTGTCATACCCGTGAAAACTGGCATCCATTCTGTCAACCATCTTTGGATTCCCGCTGGAGTTTACCCCCGTGAAAACGGGGGCGAGAATGACACCCTGATTTACTTCTGAACGCTGAACTGTTACCGCTTCTTCTACCTTTTTTAGTAATTCCTCAAATTTAAAAGGCTTAGGAATTACTTCTTTTGCTCCTGAGTTTAAAATATCTTCTTCGCGTAGACTCCTTCCTGTCATAATAAATATAGGAATATCTTTAGAAACCTCTTTAATCTTCCCTGTTAATTGTAATCCATCTCCACCAGGTAATGTATAATCTATTAAAACTAATCCTATTTCTTTCTGCCTTTCTTTGAAAGTCTCCAATCCTTGTTCTACTGTGGCAGCAGTAACAACCGTATAACCAACTTGTTCGAAACACATTTGTAATATGACGCAAATGTTTTCTTCATCATCCACTACTAAAATTGTGCCTTTGGTTGCATCTGCCAACACAGTATTTTTTTCATTTAAAAAAGCTTTTTGCACTGTACATAGAATATTGTTTATCTCATGGATAATAAATTTTATCCGATTATGAATATCTGGCACCCTGTATTTTTCTTGAGCTAAAGGTAAAAAGAATCTTACCCTTGTGCCTTTGCCTTCACCTTCAGAATATATTTCTAGGTTTTCTTCAATTAAAGTGTACTCATAAAGAAGTTTATTTAAATAAGAAAGGCCTCTGCCCCTACTCTCTTTTTCGCTTTGCTTTGTATCTGCCTGCGCCAAAACTTTACGAATCCTCTCCAGTTTCTCTTTAGAAATACCCTCACCATTATCAATTATGCTAATCTCTATACTAATCTCTATTTTGCCTTCTGTTCTTGAAATCTCTATATTAATCTGTTTACCTTCATGCTTAACACTGTTCTGGAAAATTTCCCTTAAGATGTGTTCTATTATTTTTCGAATACCAGGTAATTTAATTTCATCTGCCTTATTCTCAACCACAAAAGTAATATCAGGAAACCTCTTTTTAAAATCATCTATTACCTCATTGAGTAATTGAATAAAATCAATGTCATTTTCTATTTTTTGTGAATCTTCTGCTAAAGACCCCAACCGCCCTATTTCCTTAAGGTTAGTCTCAATAAGAAGTATATCCTCCTCAATTGAAAATTTTTTTTGGTCTGATAATGCCACTGCATTTTTCGTAAGCTCATTCAAATTTTTGTTTATCTTTTCTGTTTCTTTCTCCAACCTTAACGGCGAGTTAGTAACTCTTTTCTGTGCCTGCGTCAACCTCGCCGAGCTGCTTTCAAACGCTAAATCAATTCCTTGTAAGTACCTCTTTAAACTTCCCTTTAATAATCTCAGCTGTCTCATCTGTAAGGAGCTGCCAATTATCGTGTGTTCTTCCCTTAACTTCTCCATTAGACTGAATAAGGAAATCATAAGTAGAATGCCAACCCGGAAACCCTGCCAGAACAAAAATTCCCTTGTTTTCCTGCAACACCTCAAAAGACCTAATCTGCACCTCTCTGAGTCTATACATCCTGCGCCTCCTTTTTGTGGTAATAATTTTTTTACCTTATTAATAAACTCCTTTATCAAAAAACTCCCTGCCCTCTGGCTTGAACCAACAACGCCTTGTATCCCACCAGCCACGGCGAGGTATAATAAGGAGCCAGAAGGCAAGGAGCTAAGATAACTATAACTAAAACGCAAGCGTTTTCCCAAACAGCAAAAATTTTTTCGCTTTAATCGTTCTATTTCCCCTCCGCACATTGCAGAGGCAAACTTATCTAACTCTAATATTTCTTGTAACAACCGCTTCGCCTCTCTCTTCTGTTTTAAATCCGTAATGTATTTCCATTCTTTAGGAGTGCCGTTTAGTATTCCTGTAACCTCTGTTCTTTTTAAAATACCGTGAAGCATCCCAGGATGATTTTCTGGTTTAAGGTTTATACCCATAATTTCTCTGGCATAAGCCTGGCTAACTGTGACTATTTTTCCTCCACAACGATTAGTGCTTTCTATCCCTAACTTAAGCATAATCATAAATTGTTCGCTTTCTCTTGTTGGGGTAATCCATCTTGCATACTCAAAGCCATGCTGAGAAACTAATCCTGTTTTTGCCTTAAAGTCCGCTCTATTTTTTACAGGAAATTGCCCTCTATAAGCTTCATTATTAATCCAACAAATCGGTATCATCCATTCATATACTTTTAAACGTACAAATTCGTTTACTAATTCTTCACCAGAAACATTGCCTTTCTCTGTCTTAACAACAACCTTCCTTAATATCGCGGTTGGCTCTGAAACACTTTCTTCTAAATAGGAAAGCAGTAAACCTGTCTGCCAATCTGATAGAAGCAGCACATCAGGTTGAGTTTCCCCTAAAATAATGAGTATTGCTGAAACAATATTAAATATTACTACCTCTTCTTCAGATTCAGTTTGATTCTTGGTATCTGATTTATCATATGGGCGGCTAAATATTTCGTTTACAAGCAGATAATCAACCATATTAGAAACATGCAATCTTTTATATACATCCACAGTAATTATTTGGTGCTGATAAGGAATGCATAGTTGAGCTACTAATTTCTGGTCTTCCAAACGAATTTTATTAGTCATAGTGAATATATCTCTATAATACGGGGTCACCCGATAAACTGTATGAGGCTTTCCATCAAGCGTCTTAGCCCTTACTATTGCTTCCGGAAGGCCTTCAGCGACATCGGCAATTCCACCTACCTTTGATTCGCGAATCTCAAAAACATAAAATCCCCACGTTAAACCAGGCAGGATAACTTCTGAAAGCGGGCTGGAGCCTTGGATAAAAGAATTCTTCTTGGCGATGGCTGCTACTAGTCTAGATTCTAAGGAAAGTATCAGGGAACTGGAGGTTGTTAAACTGAGAATTTCTTTTAAAGAGAGTTTTCCAAAACTCGATTTCTCTGGAACAAATATTTTTGCCTGTGGATTTGCATTTCTACAAGCTTTTATTAATGTCTTTATATCTGAGAAGTTAGAAATAGGGGTGGAAATAGGGGATGAGGTTTTCTTCAACTTCCTCATCAATCCTTCTCTTCTCTGTTGCATCAGTTCAGTGGCGGGTTTACTGTAGGCATCAGTCATAGAGAAGAGGCGTTCTGCTTCTAAAGCTTTCAGCCAGGCAACAGGAACTGGGGCAGTATGTCCTTGTAAGAAGCCCCAGATATCATTCATAGAGTCAAAGAGCTCTCTATCCAAGTCATCTATTTGCTTTCCTTGCTCTAAAATCTGCTGACTTAAGCCAGGGAAGATTCTGGCAGTGTTTAAGAGATGCGCAGTTGCAGGAGGCCAAATCTTATCTATGTCAATACTTAACTCAGTGAACCATTCCTCTAAGGAACGGCCTATGTGGGTCTTGATTTTATTGGTCTCTCCATCCTGTAATCCCCAGAGCAGGTGCACGACCCATTCTTTCTCTTGATATCTGGTGGTTGCCTCAGACATCACCACGTCTGAGTTGAGGTGTAAATCGCCTTGCCAGTCTACAAGGTGCACCTGAGATCTGGAGTCCATATGAATTTTGCCTTTCAGATAAGAGGCAATCTGAATGGAATCTGTGGCAACTTGAGATTTAGGTTCTGCCTCAATGATGCTGACAAAAGAGTGGCTTGCTACATTGGTCTTTGCGGCAATGGACTTCTCAAAGTCAAACACCGAGGCTATCTGCCTGTTGGCTTTTCCCTCGGCCAGAATGATTTGTGCTTCCTCGATGGTTCTTCCAGTATCCAACCACTCACCCTCTATGGGTATAGCCCATGCTTTTGAGCCAGCGCCACCGCGGCGTAAAACCTCAATGAGCATCTGACGCAGCAGGATTTGAGAGATGCTAGATACACAGACATTTAACACAGAAACAGTCTTCTCATCCTGAACCTCTTGGATTCTTTTCTTAAGAGATTCTAAGAGGCTATTCAAACTGTCCTCTAATTTTTTCAAGGAGAAACTATCTTCTTTGAAGTCTCGGCGTAAATCCTGTAGCCTACCTTCCATGTCTTCTATGATAGGTAAGGCTTCAGCGTGGATTTTCTTCTTGGCCTCTTCAAGCTGTTTGGTGCCAACAGAGAAGATAAAGTCAATGATATTTAAGTCTTCGCCCATAGGAGGCACTAAATCACCAAAGGTATCTACACTTGAGCCATAGGTTAGGACTAAGTCATAAAAGCTCTTTGTGTTGTAAGAAGCCTTGGCTTTTTCTGTAATGATAAAATTACCTTCTGTATCTATGTCAATGCCTGAAAGAATCGCCCAGCGCACAAGGGCAAGTGGGCCTAATATGGCAAAGGCAGTGTTCATAAGAATATACTGGTCTTCTACTAAGAGCCTGTATTTATTGGCAAGAAGTTGTTTGGCTTTATCTAAATCTGTGTCTATTACAAAGCCCTCTTCATTCACATGGATAATACCTTTGGATATTTCACCTGTGCTCTTGAAGGCCTTTTCTACAAATTGGTGAATGCGCAAGGATTCATCTACGGCACCTGCACCCCAAGTAGAAGCTTCGCGAGCAGGAACTTTTCTTAAGAAGATCATCAAACCCTGGGCCATTTCAGGATTAGCCTTAATAATTTTTTCTACTTCTCTTGGATTAAAGGTAATTAAGGCATCTCCGTAGATATTGATGTAGCCGGGTAAGTTGTCTGGATAGATTCTGCTTAAGACCGCTGCTGGCACCAGGAGTTCTTCCTGCAGGGTAGCGGGTAAGTCTTTGTTTAAGCTCCTTATAGGCAGATAACCATTAAATTTACCAATCTGGGTATATTTAGGATTCCTGGCTGATTGGCCGCCACCGTGCAAGCCGATAATTAAGGTATTACCCAGAAGTTCTACTAAATTATAGGTTCCCGGCTCTAATTTTAATTCCTGGATTAGCCTTTCTACAAAGTTCCTTACTATATTCAGGTTAGCTAAGCCATTACCAAAAGCCCTTACCTTATTATAATAAGGAGGGGGGTCCGCTACAGGGATGACTTCAGTGTCTTGAGGATAATCTTCAGGATTAACCTGGGAGGCATACATATCAGCCTGAACATGGTTAAAGGCAGTCTGGTAAATCTTCTTTACGCGCCAGCCATTTTTAAAGGCAACCTGCATATCTTGTCTCATCAGCAAGCGGTCATATCTGTGGGTAATGACTTCTTGATATTTCTGGGCAAAGTTAAGGGCAGTTTGTTGGGCAAGCGATGCGATTTGTTCCCAATCGATATTACGTCTTAAGGCTTCTTGTTTTGTGGCAAGCTCTATGGCTCCATGGATAAGGGTGGTAGCTACTTCTGGGATAGATAAATTAAGGAAGTCTTCATCAGAACGCACAGTGACGCAAATAGAGTTACGTTCTTTATCCGCATGAGCATCTATGTCAGTGGGTGAGCGGTTACGGTCAAGAATCAGAATGCCATTAGCTGCTTTAAGTAACTCGTAGATATCTACCTTACCTAATACTTGGGGTAATTCTGCTACCAAGCCCTTGGTAAGCTCTCTGGCAATGCCAAAGCGCTCGTTGTTCGCATTATCGGTATTTATTATTTGATCTGGCTGAGTATTATTTAGAGTTGGAATAGGTGAAGAAGTCGTTACCGGAGACGAGCCTTTTGCATTCTGTCTCTCTTCTGCTTTCTTCTTCCTCATCAATCCTTCTCTTCTCTGTTGCATCAGTTCAGTGGCGGGTTTACTGTAGGCATCAGTCATAGAGAAGAGGCGTTCTGCTTCTAAAGCTTTCAGCCAGGCAACAGGAACTGGGGCAGTATGTCCTTGTAAGAAGCCCCAGATATCATTCATAGAGTCAAAGAGCTCTCTATCCAAGTCATCTATTTGCTTTCCTTGCTCTAAAATCTGCTGACTTAAGCCAGGGAAGATTCTGGCAGTGTTTAAGAGATGCGCAGTTGCAGGAGGCCAAATCTTATCTATGTCAATACTTAACTCAGTGAACCATTCCTCTAAGGAACGGCCTATGTGGGTCTTGATTTTATTGGTCTCTCCATCCTGTAATCCCCAGAGCAGGTGCACGACCCATTCTTTCTCTTGATATCTGGTGGTTGCCTCAGACATCACCACGTCTGAGTTGAGGTGTAAATCGCCTTGCCAGTCTACAAGGTGCACCTGAGATCTGGAGTCCATATGAATTTTGCCTTTCAGATAAGAGGCAATCTGAATGGAATCTGTGGCAACTTGAGATTTAGGTTCTGCCTCAATGATGCTGACAAAAGAGTGGCTTGCTACATTGGTCTTTGCGGCAATGGACTTCTCAAAGTCAAACACCGAGGCTATCTGCCTGTTGGCTTTTCCCTCGGCCAGAATGATTTGTGCTTCCTCGATGGTTCTTCCAGTATCCAACCACTCACCCTCTATGGGTATAGCCCATGCTTTTGAGCCAGCGCCACCGCGGCGTAAAACCTCAATGAGCATCTGACGCAGCAGGATTTGAGAGATGCTAGATACACAGACATTTAACACAGAAACAGTCTTCTCATCCTGAACCTCTTGGATTCTTTTCTTAAGAGATTCTAAGAGGCTATTCAAACTGTCCTCTAATTTTTTCAAGGAGAAACTATCTTCTTTGAAGTCTCGGCGTAAATCCTGTAGCCTACCTTCCATGTCTTCTATGATAGGTAAGGCTTCAGCGTGGATTTTCTTCTTGGCCTCTTCAAGCTGTTTGGTGCCAACAGAGAAGATAAAGTCAATGATATTTAAGTCTTCGCCCATAGGAGGCACTAAATCACCAAAGGTATCTACACTTGAGCCATAGGTTAGGACTAAGTCATAAAAGCTCTTTGTGTTGTAAGAAGCCTTGGCTTTTTCTGTAATGATAAAATTACCTTCTGTATCTATGTCAATGCCTGAAAGAATCGCCCAGCGCACAAGGGCAAGTGGGCCTAATATGGCAAAGGCAGTGTTCATAAGAATATACTGGTCTTCTACTAAGAGCCTGTATTTATTGGCAAGAAGTTGTTTGGCTTTATCTAAATCTGTGTCTATTACAAAGCCCTCTTCATTCACATGGATAATACCTTTGGATATTTCACCTGTGCTCTTGAAGGCCTTTTCTACAAATTGGTGAATGCGCAAGGATTCATCTACGGCACCTGCACCCCAAGTAGAAGCTTCGCGAGCAGGAACTTTTCTTAAGAAGATCATCAAACCCTGGGCCATTTCAGGATTAGCCTTAATAATTTTTTCTACTTCTCTTGGATTAAAGGTAATTAAGGCATCTCCGTAGATATTGATGTAGCCGGGTAAGTTGTCTGGATAGATTCTGCTTAAGACCGCTGCTGGCACCAGGAGTTCTTCCTGCAGGGTAGCGGGTAAGTCTTTGTTTAAGCTCCTTATAGGCAGATAACCATTAAATTTACCAATCTGGGTATATTTAGGATTCCTGGCTGATTGGCCGCCACCGTGCAAGCCGATAATTAAGGTATTACCCAGAAGTTCTACTAAATTATAGGTTCCCGGCTCTAATTTTAATTCCTGGATTAGCCTTTCTACAAAGTTCCTTACTATATTCAGGTTAGCTAAGCCATTACCAAAAGCCCTTACCTTATTATAATAAGGAGGGGGGTCCGCTACAGGGATGACTTCAGTGTCTTGAGGATAATCTTCAGGATTAACCTGGGAGGCATACATATCAGCCTGAACATGGTTAAAGGCAGTCTGGTAAATCTTCTTTACGCGCCAGCCATTTTTAAAGGCAACCTGCATATCTTGTCTCATCAGCAAGCGGTCATATCTGTGGGTAATGACTTCTTGATATTTCTGGGCAAAGTTAAGGGCAGTTTGTTGGGCAAGCGATGCGATTTGTTCCCAATCGATATTACGTCTTAAGGCTTCTTGTTTTGTGGCAAGCTCTATGGCTCCATGGATAAGGGTGGTAGCTACTTCTGGGATAGATAAATTAAGGAAGTCTTCATCAGAACGCACAGTGACGCAAATAGAGTTACGTTCTTTATCCGCATGAGCATCTATGTCAGTGGGTGAGCGGTTACGGTCAAGAATCAGAATGCCATTAGCTGCTTTAAGTAACTCGTAGATATCTACCTTACCTAATACTTGGGGTAATTCTGCTACCAAGCCCTTGGTAAGCTCTCTGGCAATGCCAAAGCGCTCGTTGTTCGCATTATCGGTATTTATTATTTGATCTGGCTGAGTATTATTTAGAGTTGGAATAGGTGAAGAAGTCGTTACCGGAGACGAGCCTTTTGCATTCTGTCTCTCTTCTGCTTTCTTCTTTTCCTCTTCCTTTTGCTTATTTTCTAACTCTGATTTTTTAATATTTTCGTTAAGTGCTTTATCTCTTGATAACCACAGAATACGTAATACCATAATAAATGAAGGTAAGCCTTTAATTCTTCCTTCAATATAACCTTCTAAAGCGTAATGAAATCCGGTAGACAAAACAAAAGATTCAAGTATAGTAACTGCATATCCCTTTATCTTATAATCCTTTGCCAGCTTTAGCACAGTCTTTGCCTCTTCACAAACTTTTTTATTAAAGAGCATCCTGCTCCATTTTAAGCCAAAGCCAATACTACCTGCTATAGCAATACAAGATATAAGAATCCAGGCAGGTAAAGAGTCCGGAAGTGATAATAATAGTATGCCGGTAAGGATACTTAAAACCTTAGAATTAGTCATAATATTGGCAACAAAATCTACTATTCCTAATATAAACCCTAATCCGACATTAGCAATATTCAGAAGTACGTGCTTTTTAGAACTTACCGGTTCCAATAAGAAGATAAACGTTAACCAGCCCACGATTGTAGCGATTTGAGGAAGCCAGACTATAAATTTCATAGGATCAAAAGATGCAAAAGCAATAAACAGTAACAGCGCAGCTGCTACACTGATTCCTTTATGTCCAAAGATATAAAGTTCACTCCCTTTAGTTCGGCCTAATGTGCCGGCTTTGCCACCTGTCCTAATAAACTTACAAAAGGCGCTAAAACCGCGTTTTACACTATCAGCATAAGAAGGGATAATGCCAGTGGAAAAGATAAAGAACTTGGTAAGTAAATCCCGCAAAAAGAACAATGCCCCTTTTATCCTTCCAAATTTACTTGTATACTTAAAGAATCCGCCATAGGAAATTGCCTGAGCAAGAAGAATACTAGTAAACCATAAAGAGAAAGCTAATCCAAACCAAGGATTGAGATTAGCGAGATAATAAAGAATAATAACCCAAACTGTTACCCTCATTACAGAGGGCTTTTTCATATAGAATCCCCAGTTGATGAGATTCCCTAATTTTTTCGTCCAGGAAATATTAGGGCTCAAAAAGAATTTAATGCCTGCTGGTAATCTTACTGCTTCTGAAGAATCACCGCTCCATTTTTTCAATGGAATTAATGCTCCCAATACAAGATTACTTAAACCTTTTAATATTTTAAAGAAGTGAAATGCCCTTGACCTGCCTCCTTGCATTAGGGCTTTTGCAAAACCAAAAGCATCTTCCTGCACGCTATCATCTGCAGCCAGCATCTCAAAGTTCCTCAAAGCTGCTACTTTTTGAAAACCTTTCCCATAGAAAAGAATTGAATCAATCTCGTCCTTAACTGGTTGCTCTCCGTCAAGCCAGCCTTCTTCCATCAAACCAAAAACATTGGCAGTCGTAGAAATCGGGCGAGAAAAAATATCGCTATTGTAAGGACCGCCTACGAGACAGTCATCAAAAAGAAACTCCATTCCTGCATTAGGTATAAACCAAAGTTCGCTGAATGGATGAATGTGGTCCCAGTCAAGAGAAAAATTGATTTCTCCTCTCATTCTGGACATAAAGCTCATCCAGCTTGTATATTTTGCGTCATGAATATTGGTTTTTTCAGAAATAGGTAAATTATCCGGCTTGAAAATACCTCCTTTTGAGATAGTTACCTTATTCTTCACTAAAGCTAGAAGGAAATACTTGTGCATAATAGTATCGGATTTCTTCTTTTCATCATTTGCATTGCGGTCGTAACATATGGTAGTTATTGTATTTAACACTACCTTCGCCTTCTCCTCGGATAAAGATTTTATGAATTCGTCTAAATTCAATTCTGGCTTGTTTAATTCTCTTCTTAGGATAATCTCTATCTCTTGCGCCCATTGATCATAAATAAAAACAAACTGGAGATAATCATTTACTAAAGCTTCAACCTTTACGTCATCCAAGCCAGGAACAAATTTCTTTATATAATGTTTGTATACTTCTTTTAATTTAAGTGCTGATTTTATATTGGCATAACCTGACTGTATATTCAGGTTAAACCACTCTTCAATTTTTTCTCTTGCTTTTTGTGAATCTGCGTCATTAAACAACTTAAGGACATAATCGGGATTCTCAATTAGTTTCAATAATTCTTGCTTTTGTTTTTCATTAATGATATTTTTCTCTTCTTCCAATCTCTCCACAAACACCTGCCACTGGTCAGGATAAGATTTAGCAAACATCCCCAGTTGGGTCTGAATCTTGCCTGCATCTAGCTTATTAATATCCGTGAAAAGGAAATACGGAGCTTCGCCAAAACCACTTATCTGTATTACAAAAGAACGCAACTCAGAAAGGTCTCTTGGTTCGGAAGACATATCTTTACGGAATTTCTTATTTACAAAATCTTTGATTTCCTGTTCTGTAATTTTAATCCTTAATTTTTTAATTTCTTTGGGTTCGTTATCCTTTCTAGAAGCATTCGTCTGAATATCCTCTAAAACCTTAATAAACATACCGTGTTCGGCTGTTGTCAGACGATATATTTCATAATAATCATCCACAATATCTTTAAACTTATTCCAATTCTCTTTATTCTTTAGAATCTCTGGTAAAATTTGCATTGCTTGTTCAAATGTCCTAACTTTATAAAACTTATATTTCCAACCTATGTACCATCGTACACCTGCCTTCATTAAGTTTGCTATAGAGAAATAGGTAAGAAAAAACATATCCAGAAAAGGTGAGACTGATAGAGCAACTAAAACGGCCTTTGTCCACCAAGGCAGATAAAGAGTTAAGCTGAACAGGTTAATTTCAAAAGGAATTGGCATAAAAATCCAATTGACCGCAACAAATCCAATGATATAAACAATAAATCCGAGCGTTACTATACTTACTGCACCCCAGAATAAGGATGACCGGCGGGATTTTAAAGTGCGCTCTCCCAAGAAAAGCCTTGCCGTAGCGACAATTGCAATAAAAAATATGCCCTTCAGCCACCAGGGCAAGGTTAAAGATAATCCAACAATATTTAAAGATGAAGGGATTAACCAAATACTTAGTGCCGATAATACCATATACAAAACTATTCTTAACCAAACAGGAATCTTGCTAATCGCCTCATTTTTCTCGACGCCTAATTTTCTTTTTTCATCTCGTTTGTCCTGGCTCCAGAATTTCTTATTAAATAGGAGCTTACTCGCAACAAATGCCCACACTCCTAATTCGCCTCGTTCAGGACTCCTCCATCTTCTAACAATAGGAATATATTGCCTAATCTTATTCCATAATCTGCTTTGATTATCATTCTCTTTATATGTATCTCTATCATAACGAGGTATTCCTAAATTCTCTCTTGAGTAAAGGATAAATGACTTGAGATAAGTGCTCCCTAAATCCTGTATTTCTTCTTTAGACATACTATCTGTAAAGGGACTGGAGGCGTTTGTTTGTACAGGAACGTAAATCTTATTAATTACATTTTCCATAACATTGTTCTTGTATGCCAAAAACTCAGCGGTATCCTTAAAAGCAAGTGGCGCGCCATAATCATCTTCTTCTAATAAATAGCGGAATAGGTCATTGAACTCTTCCCACGTTAAAAGATACTGCCATTGCTTTGTCTTTTCATCTTTATACGCAGGCCCTTTTCTACGGTCATCGCGCATATTTTCCCATTTATTATCTAATTGGTCTTTTAGCACCTGATACCAAAACTTACGATGTGCTTGTAGGAACGGTTTTACCTCACTATCTCTCTTGCTTTCCAAGAGCTTCTTTATCTCTATTGCGAACCAACGAACTACAGGCGTATGGCCTCCGAAGAAAGGAACCATGGTATAGACGACTTTATATTGCAGTACAAAATCCTCCAATGAAATCAGTTGGAAGCCCATTTTTGGATCAAAAACCCAAAGATGCGTATTGAGCGACAGATTATCACCGCTTTCATGTTTATTACTGTCTTTATATTTACTTCTGTCATTTTGGTACACAAATTCTCCAGGACGTTGCGTGGAAAATTCCTGGATGATTTCATTAATGTATAGGTCGACAGACTCTTTCGACATCGGCATGCCAACTCTCCGGAAGATACCCTCTATTGATACTCGCAAACTTTCTCTTACACTATTCTTAAAAAGTAAATTATCATCCCAATAAGCGCGCATAAATATCTTGCTTAATAATTTCGCCCTTACCAACTCTACAGGAAGAACATTTTCAAATAGTTTACGCGCTAAATCATGTATTATATTTTCTACTTCTCCTAAAGTAATAAATTTCTGTTCAATAAGATCGTTGATATACCCCGCCACAGGCTCAAGAATAGTATTTGACAGTGTCTTAAGCGTAGTATTCCTGAGATCGTTTATTGCTATGTTGGTGATACCTCCTGTTTTTTCATCAAAACGAATTTTTCTCTTTATTTTCTTGACTGTTATATCTCTAAATATAGGTATTCCTCTGTCCTCTCCTTCAAGCTCTGATATATTCTTTATAACATCGAGTTTTGTTCTGAGAGAAATAATATTGCCAGCATCATGTGGAGAAAATACTTGGGTCAGCTCTTCTTTATCTGCTGAGTTAATATTCACCTTAGGCACAAATAACTTCAATATCCACCACATAATAAACACCCAGCAAACAATGAAACCAATTACCAATCCCACTATAGCATTAGAATGCAAAAATCTGTCTATGCGATTATGCCATGCCTTATCTAAATCCCACTGCATCTTATTACCACTATCAATCATTACAAAATTATTTTGATCTAAAGCCACATCTCTAATTTCCCTACTTTCTTTAACACGTTCTCTATGGGCAGAAAATAACCTAAATAGCATACTATTCGCCACATCATCGTTAAGATTTCTGCTTCCCTTATATTCTTCTGTAGAGTAGTCCCATTTATCGATGCGTGCGAAAAAGACACCATCGCGAATTACTCTCCAGCTCAACTCCGGATAAATCTGCTTGCTCAGCCAATAGTACCAAGAGTGCTTATCGCGTAAAGGATCAATTTCTTCAAAAATTAGGTATTTATGGCCATCGTTTCTCATTGCAGCCAATTTATAATACCGCCAGATTTCCGATGTGCCATCTTTGTTAATACCCAAAGTATATTTAGAAATTTCATTTTCAGAATAATATACCCTTATATTATCTGATTCTCCAGGTTTGCCTTTGTATTCTTCAAACAATTTTCTACCATCGAATAAATTAGCTTTATAAATTAAAGACGGGCCGTATCTGTGGTCTATAACTTTATACTTCATATAATAGCTACCCTCAGCATCCTTCTCAGTGCTTAAATCATAAGTCATTGCAACCCAATCACTATCCTGCCACCTATCAATATCTCTCCGGAGAGAAGCAACATTCCTTGCCCACCAGGTAGGTTGAGCGTAGTTTGTAGAGTCATTCCCTTTGGTTTTATTCCATCTATAGGTGTAGCTTTCCAGGCTAAATGGGATATAGGGATATTTTGGATAAAGTGAGAAATCAATCCAGCAAGGATCGCCTTCAGCAAAACCGGTTTGTTTGTTTATCTTAGAGTGGCCGCTTTTTATGATTATTGGCTGTCCGCGATTGTTTTGAACCTCATCATAGGCTGTTACTGTAAAGAAGTTAACCAGGTTATTATGCAGCTTTGCTAAATCTTCATAGGTTAGGCCATTTCGGCAAATTAATAAATCACCCGTTGAAGAAATATGAGCTATTCTTTTTTGGCCATCTTTTATTATGTTTTTTAGTTCCAACCCTTTCTTTACCTTAAAATAAAGCTCTCCTGATTTTCTGTCTAATTGCGTACAATTAGCAGCGGCAAAGATATATTGGCGTTTTCCATCAAATACTACCACCCTGCTCCACTGGGCTCTATTTAACTGGCCTATTTTATCCTTACTATATTCATAGAAAAGATAAAGTGTAGACATGATATTTTTATTTTCATCTAAAAATGAGATTTCTTCGGGGTTACCGTATTTGTTTTTAACCACCTGAGAGCGAAAAGTATTTTCTATCCACTTGCCTTCATCAAAGACTTTATATGTATCTTCTTTCTGATACCTGATCCTTCCTTGAAAATCAATTATCCGCTCAAGCGCTTTTGGATTCAAGATATCAACCTTTTTACCGTCATCACCTATGACCCAGGATTTACTTTCTACTTTTTGTAAGGTATCATTAGGAAATGGGTACGGGCTTACGGGTGTTGCGTGATTAAGAGTGGGTATATTAACTAATCCCGGAATACCTTTATATTCTTGAACCTCTTTTTCCTCAGGAATAAATTTATTCTTTTTTAAGCTCCCTCTTATAATTTTTTCTACTTGGTCGCGGTTATTCTTTATCTCCTGATGAACTAAAGGATCAGTATAGCCGCCAGCATGATCAATGAGCTGCGCAGTTAAATTTCCTGTCTTAGGGTTATAATCTATGGCCTTTGAAGAGTTAAATGTAGTAGTGGGCAAGCCATTTAAATCGTAAAATTCCTGTTTTGTGCCATCAGAGAAAATAACCTCGGTTTCAGATTTTGAGGCTTTATCATAAAAAGCCAGATCCCTTTTAGCGCCTGGCACAGATTTAGTTTCATAAAAATAGCTTGTTTCTACCTTAATTCCTCCCGGAAGCTTAAACCAGGCCTTATGGATTCTGTTACGGGTTAAAAGGTCCATTGTTTCAAACCAGGTTTTTCCCCACAAAAGATCTTCCAATTTCAAGGCAAGGAAGCCATCTTTAAAATCCTCGGCCTCTGATTTACTCCAATTTATCATGAAATTTTCCCCGTTTATCTTGCCATAAACTACTGTTTTGCCTCTATCAGCAATAAGCGGACAATTTAGGATAGAGCCATCATAGATATAAGACACCTCTATAAAAGCAGTCCCAATAACTTTATCCTTATCCTCCTCTTTGAATTCCCAATTAGGGATAAGCCTTCCACTCTCTAATATATAAAGAGTTATTATTTCTCCCTTTACCCGGCCTTGCGCATCAAAAACAAGGGTATCGGTTTTATTTCTATTGTGCAATTCCATGCACTCCATGCTAACTTCTCCATGATTATAGCGATAATTAAAATAATCAAGCTCATTCACCCAATCTTTTTTTTGCGTATCAAATTTAAAGCCTTTGCCGGCAAATTCTTTTCCGCTTGCATCATATCCCGGATTATATCTGCGGAATATACCGTCTTTAAAACAACTCTCCTCCCAAATCAATTTTCCATAAGAGCTTAGCAGGCTCTTTTTAATTAATGGAACCTTAATTCCATCTTTTCCCCAATGAAAGAGCTGATCATCCTTTTCCCAGCGGCCGTCTTTATAATTTAAAACAGAAGGAATCACTGCAATCCCATTATAATAAGTGATCGCCTCAGTGTAAGTCTCTTCTCTGTTATGGGCAAACTTAGTAGCCCACTTTCCATCCTCGCTCTTAGCCTTAACTGGCGCCTCCCAGCGGTAATCAAATTCTTTTATAGTAACTTTGCCTTTATAATCTCTTTCTCTGCCTATAAGGTAGCGAGTCAGAGGATTATAGCCGATAGTTAAAACCTCAGCTAAGAATTCGCCGGTATCAACACTATGCATACGGCTAATACAGGGTATAAGCCCAGATGCAAAATCCTCATGATATCCATATTTAACCTTTACCTTAAACGTCCTTGTGCCATCAAAATAATCTGCATAGGATTCTTCTGCCTTTCTTCCGTAATTGGCATTGTCAAAAATAATATTCTTAGATAAATCCTTAATCACATCAAGTCTTTGCACCGGGGTTTTATATCCATAGGGCTTTAGATTCCAGAGGGTTTTTAATACATCTATAGGGATAGTTGAGGTAAAGATAAATCTTAGCTTGCCAGGAACAGGATTGAGTATACTGCCATTATTGTCTAATGCTATAGCAGATCTAATAATGCTATAGTCATTAAACCTTGTCTTAGTAATATAGCGGCCGTCTATTTTCTCTGTTGGATAAAAATATAGGCCATAAATATCCTTGCTAAATTCTCCGATTTTAAAATTACCGGATAATTTAGCAATTATCGGAGCATCAGGATTAATATTCGCAAGGCCTAAATCTCTAAGCCAATACTCTGTAGTTACTGTCCGGCCAATGCTTAATTGATTTTCTATTAACGGCTCAATAGGAATATTCTCTTTTAATACCTTCTCCTGCCAATTAACTCCTAAAGGATTCTTAAATAGTTTAGTTTCAGCCTCTATACGGTATTGATTATACAAATAGGCTGTAATACGCGTCCTATCTATGGTATATCTCTTTAAACCTTCTTTATAAATATTAACCTCTTCTTTGCCGCTGTGGGGATTAATAGACCTGCTTCGTATCTCTTTATCTAAAGGAAATACTGCTGTTACAAAAACCTTTTCCTCTTTGCCGCCTATTTTTAAATTAAGAATAAACCGATTAAAATTATTAAATTGAATCTGCGCCTGTTCTTTATTAGGCAATTCAGCTATCTTAGCTAAAATCCCTTCTAAACTCTCCTTGCCGATGTTTACGCCTGATATCTTATCCTGGCTGTCTCTTAAAAGCGGGCCGATTTTTAACTCACCCCTACTGTTTACTATAGCCTGATTAAGCAGAACACCGCCATCTTCTTTAAACATTCTGCCAATATTGTTTATCACTTCTAGATTCTCTTTCGCCCTTTCCTGATCCCTGATTGACTCTTGAAGGGAATAGATAATGCTTACCCTTATTTCATTTCCTTCTTCATCCTGATAACGGAAATTGCTAAAAAATTCCGTATCATAATCAATAAGTTTTTTATTGCCTAATTTTACCTTTATTTCATTCAACCTCTGCTTATCCTCGGAAGTTATATTCTTTTCACTCTCTAAATCCCTTAATTCTAAAAACAACTTTAGTAAGTTTATTGCCTGCTCCTTATCTTTGACATCTAAACTAATCTGCGGTTCGCGTTTTTCTAAGGACATCGGCTGAATGGATTTTTCAATTTTAGTAATTACCATACCCTGGTCCAGGCCTTTTGCATAACGATCAAATCTCTCTAAAGCCCGTTTCATCTTTTCAGATTGTTCCTTATAAGCCTCTTCTCCATATACAATAATGCCGCCGTCTTTATGCGCAAAAACCGGCAGCAAAGCACGCTCTATCCCGTCTGGTCCAGGAACCTTGATATAACCCACAGGCGCTACTATTCTTTGCTCAACTAAGCCATCAAGTTGATCCATAGTATAGCTCTCATATTTATCCGGAAAACCCGCATTAACCTTAAACGCGTATGCCTGTTCAAATGCCTGGCCATATTTTTCCAGCATCTTCTCTTTGGCAAATATTAAAAACGGAAAACCAAAAGCCCTGATTTCATAAGCAGCCAAAGAAGACAGGCTGGGCCGATAAGGAAGCGGCCTCTGGCTGACATCCCTGCCTGCCAAATCGCTTAAGGTATTTATAAAGGCAGCAGCATCTACTTCTATGCCAAAGAATTGCATCCAGCTTGAATTCTCGCCTATGCCTCTTGAAAGGTCTTTTAGACTTGATCCTTTGCCCAGGATAACTGATTTCTCGCCTACAACAGAAGCAATAACATTCTTGACATCTACACTTGCCCCAGGTAAAGAGAAATACGGATTAGCAAAGATATCTTTAAGGATTCCTGAACGGCTAAGTTCTGCGGCCTTTGCTGCATCTGCCAGGAGGCTGAAAAATAACTGGTATTTAGCAAAATTCTCCTGGCCTTGAGCATACCTCAGGAGCCCTTCAATTTCCTTCTCATTAACCTTACCTAAGAAACCCTGGATATCTTCCTGAGGATAATTTTCCTTAAGATAATTTCCCACTAATTCCTGAAGCTCTAAGACTGTTGGCGCCTGAGGCTGATATTCACGGCTGACAAAAAGATTATACAGGAACCTGCCTGCGCCAGTTACTATGTTTGCAGGTGCCCAGCCATATGCGCCGCCTACGATATTAGTTATTGCCAAAACACCCTCTAGTGTTTTATCCTTTTTGATTTTTTCCTGCGCCAAGCTGATATTTTTCTCCTGATACTGGCTTAAAATAAGCCCCATACCTGCTAAAGCCACATTATATTCAGCTTGATTACGGCCAAATAATATCTGATTGCCTAATTGCGGCTTATCCTTGAATGTACCGTCTACAACTAACACAGTTACATCAGCCTGGCCAGCCACAAGTTTATGCCTTAATTTTCCGCTACTCCCTTCATAAACATAAGCCCTGGCAACACCCGCCTTATTTCTTCCCTCATAAAGAACCATGCTTTCGCCTTCTTGCGGATTACTCTTTGCATGCATTTCATCCTCAGTATAAAAACGCCTGATGCCTTTATAATTACCGTATTGATCCTTTTCTGCCTCTACGGCCATAAACGCGCGAGAAGAAACCTTAGAGGGCATATTAAGAATCGATAACCCGCTCTTTTTAATTGCCTCAAATTGTTCTGCAGGATTATTCATACTTAATATCTTAGTTGCCTTTAATAACAAGTTCCGGCTAAAAACATAGGATTCCTTTATTTCCTTTACTGCTAAAGCCGCATTAATACCTGTCATTAAAAGATATTCAAATTCTTTGCCTTGCTCATCCTGGCCTTTGACAAAAACCATCTTAGGAATGCCGTCTTTTTCAATCTCACGAACCTCTGCTGCATTTAATTTTCTCCCTCTTTCAAATTCATTGCCTCTCTCACCTAAAGCCGGATATTCATATACAGAAACCTTAAGATTAGGATTATCCACGAATTCACGGAAATCAATATGTGTTCCAAAACTCTTCATTATCTGCCATCTCTCCCCTTTTTGCATAGAAACCAAAACTGCGAATAACCCCTCTTTATTATCATATAATTTTTTGATTGCCTCTTTCCAGCGCTTACCTTCTAAATATTTCTCCTTCAAATCCTCCAAAGTCAGGCCTTCTTCATGGTATTTTATCCCTTTTTCTTCAACCCCTGATTCTTTAACCAAGGTATTAAATCTCTTTTCCAATTCTTGCTGACAATTCTGATAACCCTGGCCAAAAACCTGTTCAAGCGCACAGGTTGGGCTGATTCCTTCCTGTCTAATTCCTTTTATCTGTAACAGTTCAGCTTTCTGAAGTTCTCGCCTCTTGTTTTTGTCATGCCCGTGAAAACGGGCATCCATTCTGTCATCCCCTCTTGAATTCCCGCTGGAGTTTACCCCCGTGAAAACAGGGGTGGGAATGACACCCTGATTTACTTCTGAAACTTGTTTCTTGTCTGTCTCAGTCTTATCTTTTGTAGATACTTTAACCTCTTCCCTGTCTATCTTAGTCTTATCTATAGATGCTTTAACCTGTTCCTGTTCCCCGCGTATCTTAATGTTCTCCCCTGGATAGATAATTACTATTTGCTTAGTATCAGGATATGCAGGGTCTATTTTCTCGCCTTTGCGGCCCTGAATCTGAGGATTCAACTGATAAATATCATTCCATTTTTCCTTAAAAAGTCTCCATAATGTATCGCCTTTCCGAACAGTATAAGTTTCTGGGGTGACCACCCTGTGTACTGCGGAAGGGGCGGCTTCTACAGCAGGAATAGCAAAAGCTGAAAACTGAGAGATAATTTGACTGGCTAAGAGAGCAGTGGCAATAATGGTGTTTTTGGTATTTCTGCTAAAGTTGGCTTTTGTTTCCTGGTAATTCTTAGCCAGAGAATCAAGAGATAAACTTACCTGTAAGCTAAATTCTGCTCCAATCTGTCTTAATTTAAAATCATACTCTGCTAAGCAGTTTAAGAAATGAGATTTTCCATTAAGTTCATGGATAAATACGCAGGCAAGATTATATTTAGGACTGTTAATAAGCGGCTTTTCTATATAGAGGAGGCTATTTTGAGAAGTGGTTTGATTGTATTCACCATAAGTTGCGCCAAAGGTTAATTTTTCTGTCTCAATAATCTTAACCCCTGGCGGGTTCCTGCCCAAATTAGTCTTGCTAAAATATCTTAAAGCCTTGCCTAAAGCCGACTCAATCAACCTCTTCTCTTCAAAATTAGGCTCTCTTATCGCATTTTCCCTTGCATATTTACTCATCTCTCTATTTACTTCTTCATGGGACCAGCCAAAATAGGCATTATCTGGATCTTGTCCGCTAAGTTTCTCTGCAGGATTCAGGATTTTAACTGTGTTATTATCTTCATTCTCTTTTGCAACTAAGTCTGAATATTCTTCTTCAACACCCAAAAGATAACTATTAACAAGATATTCATCTACTGGTATATTTAAAAAAGAATGCTGATAACTATTCCCCGAAAACATCATCATATCCACCATTAATTGCGGCTTCTCTGATAGGGCTTCTAATTCTTTTGCAGGATCTAAAATTTTAACTGTACCATTTTCTTCATTCTCCGAAGCAACCAAATCTGAATATTCCTTAATAATTCCTTCTTTAGCCACCTGCCGTATCTCAAAATGCAACATTTCTCCAATTTGCTCAGCATTACCACTCTTACCTACCAGGCCAATTTTCTGGCCTTTTTCTACCTTATCACCTATTTTAACCAGATTTTCTTGATTATGGGCATATAAAGTAAAATAGCCATTATTGTGATTAATAATAACTACCTTTCCATAACCATTCCCTTCTCCTGCATAAAAAACTATCCCCTGTTCAGCTACGTGAATAGGTGTGCCCTCAGAAGCACGGAAATCAAGGCCTTCATGGCCATTACCCCCAGAGCGAGGAGCGTTAAATTCATCTTCAGACAGTATATTTTTAGGGTCAAATCCTTGTATAGGCATCTGCCAATTAATGCCTGATAGAGACGCCTCGTCATTGCGAGCGACCGCATTTTGCGCCTTTTCGTCATTGCAAGTGTCAACTTTTTTTTCGTCATCGCAAGCGACCGCATTTTGTGCCCCCACGTCATTGCAAGCGTCCGCATTTTGCGCCCCCTCGTCATTGCGAACGTCCGCTTTCTTTTCGTCATTGCGAGCGTCCTTGGTGAGCGAAGCAATCTCAAATTCTCTTTCTACCTTTTGATTTTCTTCAGGAGTGCCACCTTGGAAGGCATTAAGTTCGTATATTAAAGTTGCGGCTAAATCAGGATTGTTATTGATGTCAATAAGAATAATTTCGCCATTATTAGCACCGTAAAAAACTGACTTTTCATCAGGCCCAGCTCTTAATTTGCCTGATTTGATTAAAGATTCTAAAATTTGGAGTTGCTGAGAATTACATTGCCCTAAATATCCCTTAACCTCTTTAACCCAGGGCTCATCCCCATTAACAGGATCAAACCCAGGAAATCCCTGCCCTTTTAACTCATTAAACCTTTCCTCCACATCAGCAAACGTCTTCCCTTGTCTGGGTTTAGCTGAGTCATTGAGCCTCTTTACCTCCTCCTCTAATTGTTTAGCCTTAGCCAAAGCAAATATATCTTTTAGCTTATGCCTTAATTCCTCAAGCCTATATTGCTGGCTAAACTTTAGCTCTTTTTCAGCCTCTAATTCCGATATTTCTTTTACAATTCTTCTTGCTTCTTCCTTTATCTTTGTTTCTTGGATTAAGCCAAAAGCCGCATTAATTTCATAATTTGCCTGAAAATCTCCTTTTCCTCCCATGCAGTGATATGCCACATTAGTAAGGTCAATATTCGTCATACCGGTAAAGGTTAAGTTTGCATATTGGCCGAGAGATATAATGCCATACTCACTTTCCAAAGCATAGGCAAATTTCTGGGCTATAAAACCAAACGGCTTTAAAATCGGATGCGCATGCGTAGCCAACCAATCTGTTCCGCTTATAACTGCGCTTATTTCCGCGCTTATCGTTGACATATAAACAAGGCTTGCCCAGAATTGCTTTCCTTCTTGAGCCGCAAGTTTAATCAACGGGTTAACTCTTACTCCCTGTTTTCTCTTTCCTGCAACGTAAGGATAAAAAACGACAAAAACAGGGATCAAGGGTATAAATACAAACGCTGTAATGATAATTGCCACTAGGCGAGAGATTACCCACCATCCAAGCTCAAACTTACCTACTTTTTCAAATACAACTTTGTTCATTTCCATTTCACTGCGCAATATCGTTTTCAAATTCTTTCTGCCCCAGGAGTTTAAAAGTCCTCTTTCAAGCGCAAGCTTAAGATACTTCTTCACGTTTTTATCATTATTTTTCCTTTTATATAAATCATAAGCCGCGCTTATATCAATAGGCATACCCGGAAAGACTTTATTCAGCATTGCTGACCAGATCATCATAGCTATTCTTTTTAAATCAAAGTACCTGAACCCGTATACAAGGAACGCCGTATGCATAAGCTCGCTCCAGGTATGAGGAAAGTGATACTTTATAAAGAAGTTTTGCAGCCATCCTTCCGAAAGGAATGATTCGCTGCTCATTCCCGGCATAAACTTCAGCATAAGCGCAGGGACAATGATCGCGCTAAGCAGGATAATTGTCATCCTGCTTTTCACAAACTTGAGCCCTGCTGATTCAAGCGGAGCCATTTCTATTAACCGGGTAACAAAAAGCTGCCTACGGTAACCTTTGCTCCCGATTCTAAGTTCAGCTTTGAATTTATCTGCTTCTTTTTCAATGTCTGTCAAGATTATTGCTCGGCCATCAGGATTATTCTCATCTATTACTATAAACTTATTGGCAACACCTGATAGATCTTTTTTATAATACGCATATGCCAGGTCAACTAATGCAGTACGGCGCGGGAAGGAATCATAGAAGAACCAAATCGTAGCATTTAGTAATATCCGAAAAAGTAAGGTAACAATCAGAGCATTTACAAAAACCGCTAATCCTAGTACGGCTTCCGGAGCGGTAATTAATACAAGTGAAACTATTAGAAACACTATCACTGAAACTTTCCAGCTCTTAAATGTATTTATAATATCCCGAACCGGGCCATGCTCAACAGGCTTATAATTATTCTTTAAATACTCAAACGTCAAACGACGCGCTCCATAGTTGAGACGCGATTTCCAGGCCTGGTAATCTTTTTTACCGAAGATTTCTCTATAGCTATATCTCCATACTGCATTTTTACCTTTCTTGATTTTCATAACTCCTATCACAGCTGTAAAGGAATACTGAAGCATAATTACTGCCAAAGTAATACAAGCCATAAACAAACCGAACAACTGTAATTTTTGTAAAAAAATCAGTTTAGCAGCCCCCGCCTCATATAAAGCAGCTATACTTCCAGCAGGGATAGACATCAAATATGCTGCGGCAAAAGCAACAACAAAAGCAAGAATTACTAAATATCCTTTTTGTTGAAATATGACGTGTTTTAAATAAGAGCCCGCCTTACCCATAATCGGAGAACCAACAGAACAAGAATCTTTCTTTACTAAATACGGAATATTTTCAGCTTTCTCCAAATCTTCATTAAACCTTACTATCTCCTCTATAAAGTTTGTGGTAATGGAGCTGGAGGTATTTCCTTTTTTAAGTAACAGTTCAGCGCTTGGAAGCATTTTGTCATTGCGAGGAGCGACAGCGACGAAGCAATCACGTTTTTGAGATTGCTTCGCTCCCTTCGGTCGCTCGCAATGACGACGAGACGCTTCCAAGAGCTGAACTATTACTTTTTTAAAGGTATTTAATGAAAAGTTATTTTTCTTTACAAAGTAATATACAAAACAATATCCAAGCCCCATTAATGCCACCAATAGGAATAATGCAACGAAAGGCTTTACAATATCCATTGGTCGTTGAAATTGATAAAATCTTTCCAGATCCTCCCACTTATCTTTCTGGGGTAAGCCAAAATCTTTTCTAATTTTCTCAGCGTAATCAAAGGCGGGTTTTTCAAAAAATACCCTTCCAAAAAATGCATTTTCCACACTAAAGAATAAACCCCTTAAATATAAACGTAAGGGCACGAAAGAAATCCATTTTGTCTTCTGGGCTATTCCTATAAATTGCTCTGCATGGAATAACTCTTGTGCCAGGGCAACAACCATTTCCTCTCCACTTTTAAACTGGGGCAAATCAAACAAAATTGTTCCATTTTCTCTTTCCCACACCCTATATTCAGCAGGAAAACCAAAATCTTTATTTAAGAAGACAATTTCAACGCCTTTTTCTTCAATTATTTCCTTATATAATTTGTTAAACCCTTCATTCTTCCTTCTATAATTGGTCAAAACATTTTCAAACTCATCTATTTTTTCAAATTTTTCAAATGTAGAGAATTGATGTATTTCATCATCAGAAAATTTTTCTTGAGCTGATTCTAATGGAAAAACAGGCGTAACAGTGGAGGTATGATGAGAAAATATCTCTACAGGTGGGTTTCTTAAAACTTGTTCTGCCTCAGGCACTGCGGCAACAGAAGGAGCTATTTTTAAGAAAGAAAGTAAAGTAATACCTAAGATACCGATTATTACTTGCGCTCTTCGTCTGTTGTTTGCAAGATCAAACAGGCTCAAGATACGTTTATCTGAGGTAACGGAGCTGGAAGTTTTAAGGCACTCCTCAATCTGTTTTCGTAAAGCATCCACCTTAGGGCTGCCGTCAATAGAAATATTCAAACCATTATCCCACTCATAATGTCTGAGACTCTGTATGGTAAGATAAAGAGTTTTTCCTTCTTTCTTGCTATAATCAGGACGATAATTATAAGAACCATGCTCCCAACGAAGTTCCACTACTTTTATTTTTTGTAAATCTTCTGGAGGTATGCCGCTAAGAACCTCACTCAGTACTTTCCAATCATTAGAAAAGATTTTATCTTTTTCCGGATAAGATATACGAATATCTCCTCTTCCATCCTTATTAACATCAAGAACCAATTCTACGGTTGGACCTCTTATAAATTCTCTATTTTTCAAAAATTTATCGTCAAGAAGGTCAGAACAGGCATAAAAAATCATTAAAAGAGGAACAGCAATTTTTAGGAAAGGCCATGGTGTTGAAGCTTTTCTATAAGATTGTAAATGTCTTTGGGATACATTTTTATTTATTTCTCGTATAAGTAACCAACCAGCCACTATTCCAATTACGAAATTTAAAAGAACCGGATTTGCTGAAACAAAACCTATGCCAACACCAGCAATACCAGACATCCCTATAATTACCCACGGAGAAAAAAACCGCTTAGAAACCTGTTCTAGTCCTATAAGTGAGGATGCAGCTATTACGGCTTGCAATAAGACAGTTGATGATACTGTCGTGAGCACTGCCCCAAAGCTCTTCCCAGGTATTAGCACTGCCATTACGAACTCTAACACTGCCAGTTTCTTCATTAATAAGGAAGAGCCTGAAATGTCTGCTGCCATTTTCACGAGCCGCTGCAAAGACTGTGGGTCCTGTTGCAGATTCAACAATGTGGTTAAATTGTAATTCATTAAACTTAATAGGACACATAGCGCACCTCCAAATATTATTTGTTGCTCTAGCAGCTCCGTAGCGAAGGTCAGTCCCAGGAGGGGGGTCGCTGGGAGGCTGCTAGAAACAACAAAAACCGCAAACACTAAAATACCTGTTTTGGTAAATAGCATTTGCGGCTTGATTAATAAAACAGTGGCGAAAGCGAGTAAGAAATTTAACTCTATTATGCCATAGTTATATTTAATTTCCTTGACATTGTTTGAGATCTGCTTAAGAGAGCTTTGAGCTGTCTTTCCTTTTGTTCCCAGAGATGACAATTTTGGCGCATTTGGTTCAAATATTGAATTGCATATTGAGTTTCTAAGGTTCTCATCTGATTTTAAAATTCTATTAGTTTCAACATTTTTTCCTCCTTGATTATACTGACCTTTTAAAATAACGAAAATAAGGACAGACCAAGGAGGGCCTTGACAAGTAATTTTTTCTATTGCGCCAATAATCTCAAATATAGACATTAAAGCTTCTATTATTATTTTGTATTTTGCCTGGGCAAAATTTACCTTCTTCACTTTAGCTAAATAATTTATAATCTGGACTGCCTGCAGTTCTAACTCTCTTTGAACCAAGTTCAGCGGTTCAACAGGTATACCTTTTGCCATCGGGGAACCACTTTCTTTTTCCTGGTTTTGCGCTGAGAGAACATGACCAATGACAATGTCATTCCCTATTTTGAAAACACTTTTCTGGGCGGTTATTGTGCTGCCGCTCACCTTAACCAAAGCAGTATCATTTACCTTTACCGCCAGAATGTTCAAATCATTATCAGCAGAAACAGTGAAAGTGCCTGAAAAAGTGCCTGCGGCAAATCCCGCGATAGGTAACAGTTCAGCCTTCGGAAGCGCTTTGTCATCCCGAGCGAGCGACAGTTGTCTTGTCATCCCGAGCGAGCAAAGCGAGTCGAGGGATCTAAAAAGAACATAGATTCCTCGACTCGGCCTTACGGCCTCGCTCGGAATGACATACAGAAGGATTACTTCGTCGCTGTCGCTCCTGGCAATGACAGTATCACTAACATAATTGATGTCATTGCGAGCCGAAGGCGAAGCAATCTCTATTTTGAGATTGCTTCGGGCTTTGCCCTCGCAATGACGAGATACATTCAAAAGTTGATCTGTTACGTTAGATTTTCTTGCGGAATTTTTAAAGTAATTATGACCCTGTGTGCCGCTATTTTCTACGAATAGATTTTTATTGAAAAGAATTGAATCTAGCGCTTCTAATGGAATGCCGGTGCTTATATTAAGGATGCGATTAAAGGGGCGATTGTTGAATTTTGCAAATAATAATGCGGAAATTTTATTGGGCAGAGAATTAAATACATTCCAAGGAGGAGCTGATCCATGTGCCTTATGGTTAGCGGCTGAATTCAGTTCTATGTTGTTTATACCCAGAAAACGTCCTGTATTTCCCAAATCGTTAACTTGGAAACTATTCGAACCGCATGTTGCAGGAATTCTATTTGAAAAAGAATTGGTTACATTTAAAGAATGACCCGAAGTTTTATCTGCTCTATTAGGTAGACTCCAAGCCTTTAGTTGCTTTTTAGCAGCAATCGCACTTCCGGCACCACTAACTTCGTCCTTTTTACCCAAAGAAAAAACTTCAGACAACAAAAACTTGCCAAGCACACCTGATGCGCCTTTTTTAGGCGAACCCGTAGTACATGAGGAATATCCAAGAGGCGCTATCGTAATATTAAGCCACTTTGGTAACCTGCTTAAAGGTTCAGGTAATCTTAATCCTGGTACCTTTCTAATAATCGCACTACTAGCATCACCAGTTCCGTTTACAGAACCTGCGATTACACTTTGGGCATCTTCTGTATTGTTGCTTTCCCTGCTTGCAACTCCAGAACCTACGGTTTTAGTATTATCTAAAGCCATGCTACTTGAACAAACTGTTACAAGTGCGCCAAATAGTTGATTCGATTGCCCATTTATGCTAAAACCTTGGCTGAAAATTGAGTAAATTTCAGTCGAAGGACCATAAGGCGGGCCAAGTATAGTTACTGAACCTATATTAATGGGAATCTGTGTTGTTCTATTGCCTAAATGATAAACGCTTATTGAGTACGGAATAGCAGGATATATTGACGTAGTGCCATTAAGCGCGTTTCCAGTAAGAACTGAGCCACCTGTTGCCATAAATGTCCCTGCCTGTGTAGTTGTGTTCTCCCCAGCTGGTAGCGCCGGAGAAGAAGGAAGCGATGCTACCGGCACTTTTACATTATTATTTCTTTTAACCAGAGATTGCTTCGTCGCTGCCGCTCCTCGCAATGACACGGTTACTTCCGGGGGCTGAACTGTTACCTCAAATCTTATTATTGCCTCTAAGGCCGCTTTTAAAATTTTACTTCTTGATGTTAACGCGTCATTGCGAAGAGTCCTGACACTTAATTTCTTATAAATCTCCTTTAATTCATCTCCTCTGCCTTGTATCACAAAGAATATCCGCTCTTTCTGCTGATTCAGAGCCAAATCTAAGCTAATTACTAATATTCCCTGAGGAAGAAGAAGGGCTGTTCTAAAATTAAAGATTGCGGGAATAATACTTTTAAGCCGCTCCTTCCACTCCTCCCAAAGCATCCTCATCTCATCTTCAAACTCAATTGGCATAGAACACGCCTGAATCGCCGCGCCAATATCAGATTTATTAGGTTGTTGAGTAAAAGATACTGCAGAGGAAGGGGCATTTTCATTACAAAGCGCACTGTGTTTTTTATCGTCTTTTGCCTCTCTTACCTCTTGTCCAATTATTTTCTGCCATTCTTTTTTATCATTTAATAGTTCTTCAACCTCTTTAGCAGTCTTTTCTCCTTTAAATACATCTTCTTTTAATTCTCTAAGTTTTCTTTGTTCTACAAGTAACTTACCCAGCTTAGTATATTCTTCTTTAGAAGAAGGGGTTTTCGTATGGTCTTGAAAAATATTAGCGTTTATATCTTTGGATACCTGATTGGTTTTCTCCATAAAGATTCCTTTTGTTAGATCATATGCTCCTTGTAACTTTTTTGCAAAACTCCCATCTTTATCTTCCAAATCACCAAACTTAAAAAATTCCTTACGCGCAAACGGAGTCATAGAACCAAGATTATCTTTCTTTGTTATGGAATCAATTATGCCTTCATTATCAGAATTACCTATTTTCAGGCGCTCAATACCTGAAAGTTCACCTAACCAATCGCAGAAACTATGGGTAATTTCATGGAAAAGCGCTACTCCTTTTACATCTTCTCTCCAATCGCCTGGGTTTAATAAAACACCTCTGCCTTTAGCTGGGTCATAAAATAACTTAAGATTAAGCCTTATCAGCCAGTTAGGTGTAATATCACCTCTTCCAAAATCATCATTCCTGCCGTTTATTTCTGGTTTTTCCTGCTCTTCAAAAGGAAGAATTTCAACTTCCAAAGATTTATTGGTTTGGTTGATTTGCTTAAACCCTGCATAAAGTTTCTCAAGCGTAACGTTTTCCTGTTCAAGATTTTTTTCAAATTCTCCAAGTGCGTCTTTTGCCTTCCGCAATTGTTCTTCTTTATTCTTTCGTTCTTGTCTGGACTTATCTTTTATCTTCGATATAACCTGTTCTTCTTCATCTAAAATTTCCTTAAGCCTTCTAACTAAAGTCGGCGCTACTTCTTTAAGATACTCCTTGCTTATGTCTCCGGTTAATACTTCCTCTTTTACCTTTTTCTGCAACTCCTCTCTTGCATCTAAAAGCTCTTGCGGATAATCAATCAGCCCCTGCATATACCTTTGCATCATTTCAGCCCTAAAATATGGCGCATACCAGATACCCATTTTATCCCTAAGGCCTGTGTGATAATCAATCCACTTAAAGGTTTTTAAAGTTCTTAACAAGTCAGGGTTCTGTTCGCTGATGTTTTTATTACCTTCCAAGAGCATATTCATTGTTTTTATTGCTGTGGATAAATTTATGCTGTTCTTATCATAAGATATATTCAACTTATCAAACAATTCGAAGATCCTGTCTTTCGCATTTTTGTTTAACTCTGCCATTACCGAATAACTCCTGTAATACCTATCCTTTAGCATATCTGCAAGGAAATCCATTTCTACTGCGCTATAGCCGCTGTTGATCTCGCTAACATCTCTTGCAAATTGTTCATATCTACCTGAGAAATTTTCCAATACTTCGCCTTTTGTTTCTAATGAATCTTGCGCCTTCTTAAGATATTTTTTAATAGATTCTACTTTATCTTTATTCAACCTATTTAAGAAAAGATACCTGCGTTCTAACTCTTTCTTCTCTTCATCAACTTCTGTTTGTAAATAGTTTGTCAATAAAACATCTAGCCTGACAGCGCTAAATTCCTTAAGGCTTGCATTATTAAAGGAAGAATAATAAACAGGCAATATAATTTCTTTCTCAAAATCTGTCTGGTCGCGGTTAGCCTTTAGTATAAGTTCCTTTAAATACTCCTTAATCTTGGGTTCTTTATACATTACCTTTGAAAAGAGTAATTGATACGCTGCTAAATAATTAGTCTTGTTGTCAAAAGATTTTAATAATTGGGTTACAAAACCCTTAACCTGACTGCTAGTAGGCTCTCTGTATTTTTCTATCTGGAGTGAATCGCGGTTTTTAATTAACTTCATCATTATATTAACAAATTTGTCCGTAATCTTATTTAACCGGGTTATTTGATTAGAGGTGAATAAATTTTCTTTGGTGATAACAGATCTAAAGGCATCAGTAGCATATCTATATTTCTCAAGGTCGGTTAAATCATCTAAAACATCCTGGTGCTGGGCTAAAAATATATTTAATACAAACGAATTGGATGTAATGGCGGTATTCAAAGCATTTTGCGCTCCTTTTGTAAGTAAATTATAGGTATCTAAAGCACTGTTTAATGAAGAATACGTATGATTAGGATTAACTAATGAAACTAATGCATCAGCAATAGCATATCGATTAATCGGGGCAGTATCTAAGGATGGTATTTCTTTTATTGCTTCAGAATTTATTATTGTATTTATGAGACTAACTAACTTTTGATAATCCTCTAAGGTTGTATAATTAGCATTTATAGGATTAAATTGGCTGTTCTGAGACGGGACAAACTGATTATTTATGATGCTGCTTAGATTAAGCGTATTATAGCCTGAACTTGAGGCAGGGATATATTTTAAAATGGAATCAATGAGAGTCTGCCTTGCCAGAGGAGCTCCTCTGGAACCATTAGACATATTTCTTAAATGTTCAGCATTTCTTAAAATTTCCTGCCTGCCTTCTAAAGGCAATTTTGCCTTTCCTTTCTTAGATGCGCCAGATTCATTGTTTATTGCATGTTCTACCATCTGTATAACAGCGCTATATGAATTAACACTAGAATTCTTAATCTCTTCAGTATAGATATTTTTAAGGAAATCCAATCTTTTAGCTACCCGAGCCACGCCTAAAAGACTTACTGCATTCTGCAATGACCAATTATAATTAGGAGATATGGCGTTATAACCTTCATTAGTTAAGATAAAATCAATTTCACTAAGAACTTCGCTGGCATACGTTTTAATAGAACCAGGCATATCTGTATCTTCCTTAATTTTATTCATAGTTTCTTTTATTTTATTCGCCGCATTTTGCAATGCAGCCTTTACCCTATTTTCGGGTTTTTGTCCAATATCTGCCAATTCCAGATGATATCTTTCCTCATACTTAATTGCTTCCTTAAGCAGTTCTTCAATTTTATTTGCCTGCAATGTCTCGTTGCTGGTTTGCGCCAGATCATACATCTTTTTTAGATGTTCAATTAAACCGCGCGAAAGCGCTGCTTCGCCAATCTGGAATACCAAAGACTCTGAAATCTCCAAAGCATCTCTCATCCGGGCGCTGTAATCCAAGCCTGCTTTATCTGGGTCTTTTGCTAAGTTATTGTCCAGCTTAACTCTCTCTGTTAACTCTTTCCATGTCTCCCCAGGGATATTCTTTTCTGACAATAACTTTTTACTTTCAAACAAAACTTTTCTCTCTCCTACTGCGTCAACGCTTCTTAAGTTCCGATTAATTGCTTGCAATAAATCCGAATTGCTCCAGTTATGCCCGTCAAATACCACTACATCAAAATTTCCCTGGTAATCTATGCCTGTTGCTCCGCGCTGATTAGAAATGACAATCCAATTCTTATTTTTCTTTTTGCCTATATCCTGCTCGATTTTCTTTATTTCTTTATCCGTAGTATGTTCATTTATAATTTTAATCTTCCTTCCTTGCAATAACCCTACCCTTTGAATTAACTCCTCCATTACTTTGGTATCCTTTACAAAAACTATAGTGCTTGTGCTTGATTTTAACAAATTCTCTATCTCCTTATAGCCTTTTTCTAAATCCGCAACTTTCTTTACTTCTGCGCTTGTTAAATCCTTAGTTTCACTGGCAACAACTATGCCTTTGCCTAAATTAAAAAGCAACATAGACTCAAGTGTCTCAATTGTTCCAGAAGCGCCTAACACTGAAGCGCCTTGTTTAAATCGCAGGACCTCAGATAATGTTGCATGGGAAGAAGCTGCTGAAACCTTTAAATTGTTTTTTATTATCTCTAATTTTTTATTATCCAGCTGAATCTTTTCTCCTTTACTATTTAAAATACCTGCTCCTTCTGTCTTTATTTTAGCATACACCGCAGCCAGAAAATATCTGTCGCTAAAAATCTTTGAGTTTTCAGCAGTGCCTCTCGCGCCTTTAGGAATAATCTTATCTCCCGTCTCTGTTAACGTCCACCTATTCTGGTCCCGGGCAGTAAAAAACGCGCTTATCTCAGCCTCAGTTATTCCAAGCGGTTTTAAATCACCTACTGCTTTCCGGGTTAAACCAAGGAATTTTCCCTGGCTATCAAGAAGAATTAATGCTTCTTTATCATTATTTTCTATTGCATCTTCAGGATTTTTGATTTCTTTCAACTTTCCTTCTTTAAGTACCTTAGTAAGCTTCTTATGCGCATCTTCTGCTCTTATAATAAACTTTCCCTGAAGCGCTGCTGTTTCCTGATCAGAAAGAATAAAGGTAGCTTTATCAGAAAAAGGTATGTGAAATTCATCAAATCTAACTACATCCTGATTACAAATAGCGTCCTGCAAACTCGTTTCCTTCAGCTTATTTCTTAAATGCCCGAAATTTTCCATGCTAAATACCACAATTTTCTTCCCTGTATTTAAAGCGTTTGTCAATCCTCGATCTATGCCATTGGATAAAGAAAGCTTATCTCCATCTTCTAATCTAAGATCATAACGTTCTACAAACTTTTTCATTTGCACATTACCTTTGTTGTCTTCAATAATGCCTTTTTGCTCAACAGAGCATTTTGCTATTAAAATTTGATTTGGGATGCTTCCGTTCTGTCTCCCTAAAAGATTATTTATTACCATTTCCACCAAAAACGCATCACTTTTAGCGCCTCCTGCCTTTTGATGAACATTAAATCCTTCTTGAAACCCAAGAATCATTTTTAATTGGCCTACAGCAATCTCTGGACTAAATTTTTTCCCAAGACTCTCGAGTTTTTGTTTTGCAAAGTTAAAATAATCAGCCATAACCAAAGCCACACAATCTTCTATTTCTTTATTTTGAATCTCCTTTAATAACTCTAAAGGTTTATCATTTTGTTCTGCAGTTTTCTCTAAATATTTATTTATTTTATCCAAAAAGATACCCATTTTTTTAAGTTCTTTTTTAGATAAATTGTCTTTTTTAAACTCCAAAACTTCTTTTTCATTTTTATTTTCAAATCCTGCTTTAATTTCTACCTTACTGAGAATTTCTTTATAGCCATTTATTACTTCCCTAACATAGCGTAAGTTATACATATGGCCAATCTTAGGAGAAAGCCGCGCTAAAACAGGAACCAAAAGCATTACTTCTTTACCCTTGGACTTTATGGTGATGGTAGGTTCTTTGCTGATTTCTTCGCTAATTTTTTGCCATTCTTTGTATATAGACTTGTTCCAAGTATTAGATCTGTTTATTCCTCTTTTAACCCGCTCATTTTCTATTAATTCTTTTTCTTCTTCACTTAGTTCTTTTTTATCTTTTTTTATTAATTCTTCTAATTTCATTAATTTTTCAGCATCTTTTGAAACTCTGGTAAGATTATGCTTCTCTAAAAGTCCACGTAATGCCTCAATGCCTATTTTCTCTGACACATGGAGATGCCCTGCTTCAAACATTTCCAAAATATCCCCAACTTCTTCTATTGGCTTATGCGCGCCATTTTCTTTTACATGATCTAGTAAAACCTTTTCCAAAAACGCCTTTATTTTTCCTTCTTCTATCTCAACTCCAAAATACCGCTGGCTAATCTTATTTACTAACTCCTTCAACTCATTGGATTCCCCTTTAGCGCATTCTTTAATCGCCTTTGAAACAGCTTTTTTTAAAACGTCTTTGCTCTCAAAAGGCCTTCCTTCAAGATATGCTGATTGTACTGCTATTTCTGCTTTCCAGTATTCTTTATTATATTCTCTTGTGTCTTTATTTTCTGCTTTGCTCTGAGCTTCCTTTAAGAAGTCAACTTTAATCATCAAGCCTTCTACTTCTGCCTGACGCAATTTTTCATTGGGAATATCTTTCTCTAAAATACGGTTAAAGAACTTTTTAATCTCAGTTAACTTTTGCTTAAAATCTATTTTAAACTCTCCTTTTAAGCGCAGCCTCTCTTTAATTATATCCGTAGCTTTATTAATAAGGTCGTTAGTAACTGCTAATTCTAACTTTATTAAATCTCCGCCAAATTTAAATTCAAATTCCCTGGGATTGCCGGATTTAATATTATTCAATTTTTTATGAGTAGCACAATCTTCCATTAATTTCAGCGCTGAATCCAAAGACATCGCTAAAACTCCCCTTAACCCAGTGCCTCTCGCTATACTATCTCTAATCAGATTTAAATTTTCATAAGTCTGCTTAGGTAAAACCTCAAAATTGCCTAAAACATCTTTGAGAATTTTGCGGGCTTTTGTTTTTTCAGCAGAATTAAACGTTGTATCCTGCTGTTTTGCGGCAATATTTAACGCTTCATTAATATCTTTTTCCGCATCCTGAATATTTTTATTATTTTCATCTGTTCGGTTATAATTCTCCTGCGCGCTTTGGAACTTGCTTAAAAAATCTTTTATGGTATCTATTTTTACTTTACCTACGGATTGTTCTAATATAGGTAATACATCTACGTAGTCTGGACCGCTTTCTGCAATTGTTTTTACATCTTCCTCACTAAGTTTAAAAGTCTTCTTTAATATCCTTTGTATTAGTTCTTGATTAGTCTGCTCAAAAGAAGTATAAATCTGGCTCTTTTTTACTACGTTCTCTAATGAGCCAGCGCCAGATTCTCTGATTGCGTTCATTAAGCTATAAAAATTATCTTTTTCTGGAGAGGACAAGGCTTTGCCTAATCTTTCTTTTAAAGAAGGCTCATAAGAAGGAATCATAAAAAATAACAGCCAGTTAACATAAGACTTTATTCCTTCTGGTACATAGCCTGTGCGGGAATAAACAGTTCCCTGTTCAGTTTCCTGAGGACTAACCTTATAAACACCAACAGATTTTGCAGCTGCTTTGTCAGCCATATCTATACCAGCCCCAATGCCAGTAACAAACCCCGGCATCCAGATTACCGAAGAATCAATCCAGCTAACAAAAGGCGTTAAACCATTTATTACAGCTTTTGTTTTTAATCCTTGTTTCCAGAGAGATGAAAAAACAGACTGAGCTGCAAGCGCAGAATAAGCCCTGCTGGAAACAAATCGTTCGCTAAAACTTTCTCCTGGTTTAAGGCTGATCTTGAATGCCTTCTCAGCTATTCTCCCTACAGATTTCCACTTGTCAGCTACCTTTGCACCTCCCCAAGTTGTTACATTTATAATTTTGCGGATTATTCCTCCTTCTCCTATAACCGGATTGTTCCCTTTTGTCTGAAACACCCCAAACATTGGCTTCATCCATAAACCTGATTCTGGCCCTGCAATTGCAGACTCAAGTACGCTTCCCCAGGTTAAATTCTTAAATCCATACCCTCCATCTTCACTTGGAACCTGCATTACCCATGTCCCGGGTTGCCACCAAACAAAATTCTTAAATAGCTTTTCATCTTTTGCGCTTAATTCCTTACCATAATATTTCCAACTTCCCTTTAACCCTTCCCAAAAAGCGCCGCCTGCAGTAAATGCAGGGCTAACCAAAGTCCATTCAATAGCGCCAGCCAAAGCCTGATTATAAAGAAGCTCTGTGCCAACAGCAGGTTTAAGCTTAAAGGTATGAAACACTTTTATTTCCCTAGCTTCTGTTCCAGCTAATTCTTTAACAATATTTTTACCTTGTCCACCTAAATATGCCGCAGTTAAACCTCCTATCAGAAAATACCCTGCGCTATCTACTGCTAGCTTTATTCCCAAATGATCCTTTCCTATATAATTTCCCTGTAAAACATTTCCTGTCATGCCTGTTGCCAGTCCTACGGACCCGCCATAGAGTCCCCGGCTAAAGAAATTGCCATTCTTAAGCACACCCGCGCCTAATGATTTTAATAAACCCTTGCCTATGCCAGTATAATTTCCATACCCAAAACCTATTCCTGCGCCAATAATTGCTCCTCTAAGATAATTAACAGGATCAGAATAATTAGAATAGAGGTTGTCTAAAGAAAATCCGCTTTCTATAACTGTCTTAGCTAATGGAAATCCTACTGCGCCTCCTATGGTTGAGCTTATTAAAGGATACTTGTTAACTAAAACGCCGAATTGACTTATTGTCCCTATGGTTGAACTTGTTAAAGGATTTTTGGCTAAAGCGCCTAATCTACTTACTCCAGAACCCACTGCAAAAATACCGCCAAATATCATACCGCTTTTAAAACCATCCCAATAAAATCCTGCAATGTCATCAGCTGTAAGTCTGGCGCCATTGCCTTGAAAACATTGGCCTGCTGTTCTTACAATTGTAGAAGTCGTACCCCATAACAATCCCTGAGATACCACCTTACTTATTACGGGAATTCCTGTTGTGCTAATTCCCCTTGCCAAGGGCCCGGTCCCGCCTAAGACATAACCTGTGGCTAAGGCAAATGTTCCTTGTCCGAAGCCTAAAGGCCGGAATGCCCTATGTTTATCCGGGATATATACCTGGCCATCTAAATAATAGACAGAAGGAGAAGTAGTAATCTTTGCTATATTGCCTGTTTGATAAGAAATATAAGCCATTGAAGACGGAGAGGAAATAGCCTTAAGCCCGATTTTTAGGCCCTGTGGAGTGTGTTGCGCTATGTTCTGTCCTATCTCAGTAACAGGAGAAACTTTTTCTTTTAATTTTCCTAAAGCTTTTCCTATAACAGGAACCCACTTTGCTTTTTCTAAAATTCCTCCTAGTGGCCGTATCAAGTTAGTAAACTGTTTTACTGCAGGAGCAGCAAGCCGGCCTACTACTCCTCCTCCAGGAATAACTGATAGGCCAGCTACAATGCCGCCATCGAGAAAGTCTAAGTGCGTGCCTGTGGTATAGTATTTTAACAATTCCGCATTTGCAAGTCCTGTTATTATACTCACGCCTGTTCCTATAAGTATTGTCCCTACCGCCCCTACCGCCCCTCCCGCTAGTATCACAGGAGCCGCAAAAACACAACCCGTAACAACAAGCGCAGTTGCCCCTACCCCTACTCCTGCATCAGCCCAAGTTACTGCATCATCAACTACAGCCAAAGGAACAAATCCTTTAGCGAGCATCTGCTTGCCGCATTTATTGGTAAATTCAGAAAAGAGCTTACTGTATCCGTATTTATATTCTTTACTTTCCGGGCTTAAACCTTGCAAACGCTCAGTAGCTTCTTTTCTCAGCCAAGCTTCATCTTTTTTAGATATTCCTAAATCTTTAAATCTTTTTTGCTTAATTTCCTGGCTAAAAATATCAAACCCTAATGCTTCTTTATCTCGGTTTTCATCGTCTATAATAGCCCCACCCCTAAACAATAAATGCTTGTTAAGCTCTTCTGCTTTTTTGGGGTTTCCTGCTTCCTTAATCCCCTTGACATATTCAGAAAACATCTTCTGGGTTTGCTGTCCATTTAAAATTGTATTTAAAACTCCTTGGGGAAGTTTATTTAAAGCCTTTATTTCTTCCTCTCCTACAAAAAATTTCCCCTGATAGACAAAAGCAAGTTGACCTGAGGAAAAACTAATCAGGCTGGCATTTTCTAAACTAAAAAGATTAGGATTTATCCGCCCATTAATCTTTCTGCCGTCAGGAAGAATAGTATAATATTTAAATTCTCCGTCTTTCAACATTCTAATTTCTTTTGTCCCTAAAGGACCCCAGGAGTAAAATCCTTTTTGCCCTTTTTCATCTCGATAAAAATATACACCAACAGGAGATATATCTTCAACTTTTTTGCCATTTATCTCTATTTTTTCCGCAAGAGAAGAAATTGTTACTCCCTGGGGAGTTATATAAATTCCCTTGGAATTGCCATCTACGAAAACAATCTCAGAAGGGGCATTGGGATCATACGCCCCTTGAAGGTTATTTTTACTCATTTTAATCCAGGTAATTTCTGCTTTTTCCCCGGATTTAATTCCTCCAAATTTACCTACCTTAATTAGTGCACTTGGATTCTCTTTTATTAATTTCAAAACTTCTTCCGGTTTTAAACCCAGATAAGATGTCTGTATTATATTCCCTGTGTTTTGGGAAGAATCATGCTTAATATGAACCAGATCTTTAACGCCTTGAACACCTTCTACAACAGGGCTGTCTCCTAAGTAATGCAAAACTACCTCTCCTTTGCTATTTTTAGGATAAAAATAAGAAACCTCATTTTGATTATGCGGAATGGCTAAGTTTTTCTGGAAAATTATTTTCATTGTGCCTAATTCTGAATAATCAAGGTTACCTAAAGAAAATTTATTATCTTTATTCTCAAGCCTTATGCTATAACTTCCTCTAGGAAGCTCAACAATATCTCTGCCTAAACCCCGAAGCGTGGTTATTAATTCCTTTTTGTCAGCTTTGTCAGCCCGTTTTCCTACTTTTTTGCCTTCAGACAAAGACGCAGAAGGAAGCTTATAAGGAGCTCCTCCCTTGCCAACCAGCATTTGCACCCCTGTAATATTATATTTATTATCGTCTGTTTTCTCTAAAAGAATAGCAGGAAATTGTACCTGCCATTTTCCTTTACAGCTATAGTTTTTTTGACTATCCGCAGTTAAATACTTAGCTATGTTTCCTGTTAAGCGCTTCCATTTCAGGCCGCTTGAGTCTTGTAATTGTTCAATTGTGCCAATATTCTCAACATCGCCTCCCCATTTCTTATAAACCGGCACAATCCCTTTCACTTCAAATTTCCCTTCATCATCTTTAAAGATTATGGAACGATTCTGTCGGGAAACAGCATTATCTTTGTCTGCCCCTAAAATAGAAGAATCCGTAGTCGTTTTTATTTTTATCAGACGATGCCCATAGAACTTCCACTCTCCATTGGCATTGGCTCTTCCTTTATTCATATATACATCCGAAGCGTATTTGAGAAACTCTCCTCCATTTGTCCGCACAGCAATGTCATTTTCTTCCTTACGGCCAAAGTATTCCGGCCGAGGAAGATTAACATTTACCCCCTCAAACCCAGGAACAATCTTATAAGCAAAATCAAACAGTTTAACCTTGCCTTCTTCTGTAACTAACGAAAAATGAAGTTTTTCCCCTTTTTTAACCACTCCTATCTTTCCGTATTTTCCTTCATTTGCAGTTTCAGTAATCTGGGCAACATGATCTATTTCAAAATAGCTATTGGCTAATTTATTAGAAGTAGAAGGTTTACTACCTGAGCCAGAAGAATCAATCTTTATGGCAATATCATTATACCCTGCAGTAATCGGAATCTGCCTTATTCCCTTATACCAAGGAAGAATACTACCTGATGTTAGGCTTGCGATATTTTTTGTTTTTTCTAAAGGAATAATATCTCTTGTTTCCTTATTATTAATCCCAAAATTTCTGCTGATTTTAATCTTTCCCTCTTCTATAATTGAAAAAGCGAAATTCTCAAAAATTTTCGGATTAATTTTTTCATCTTTGATAAAAGGAATGCTTTCGGGGGTATTACCTATTGCCAAATCTCTGGTTTTAGGGTTAACAACAAGCTGATACCCTAAACCCTTATTAACATTGTTCAAAAACTTACTTATCTTTTTATTAGTATTATTTATCCACAAACTTAAGGCATAATTTGTATCCTTGCCTAAGGTAAGTTCTCCTGTTGCACTAAACTTAATTTTCTTAGCCTCGCCTATGTAAAGAGCCAGAAAAGCACTATCAATAAGCTTAATCCCTTTATTTGCAAAATCAATACCAGTGAATTTCTTATCCGAGTTTGTTTTTATATGATTAATTTTACCCTTACCATCTTTGAACCCTTCAACTGATTCTTTATCCCAGCAATTAACCTGCCACTCAGCATTGTTAGTTAAAAAGGTTTGTCCTCTAAAATAAGGATTTATCTCTCCTCCGGATGGGCTAAAGAAATCAAAACCCTCCCAGAGCTTCCCAGAAGCTAAAGCATACCCTCCTGCATCTTTTGCTTCTACATTCAGTTTAGAAACAACCCCGCGTAAAAGCCCTTTTTTTTCTGCTTCTGCTAAACGTAGATAAAGAAAACCATCAAGAACAGGCCCTTCTGACTTATTCTTCTTCCCAGAGGCTAAATCCTTCTCAATCTTAAAATTCTTTATATCCCAGTCTAAAAACACTATATTGGATATAATCTTAGGGACAATCTTTTGACTCATAAACTCCTGTTTGCCCTCAAATATGCTTGTTTCAATCTCTCCCTTATTCCAGTTAATGCCTCCTTCTGAAGAACCAATGCCTTCAAAACTAGCAAAATTTAAGTTTTCTGTGTAAGGAGTATTGTCAATAATCCGGGAGGAAAAATATTTTTTTTCTTTTGAGAAAGGTTGAAAAATAGCATTATAGCTATTAAAAATTTTATCCTGAGCATTACCTTCTTGCATACGGCCATAAAGACCTATTAGCACATTATGTCCGCTTTTTTCATCCTGATTAACTCTAGCGTCTGTTAAAACCTTGTTAAACTGCTGATATTTAATCTCTTTGTTATAGCCAAAGTCAGAAGGCTTCTCATTACCAAGCATTCCTCCTTTTCCCCAAAAAAGCGGCTCAAAAGGAGAGTTTTCAATTATTTTTAAAGAAACATTGCCTTGTGGCCTCTTATCTGACCATACTAAATTCTCTACTTCTCCTATTTGAGGTATACGGCCATAAAATCCTGTTACAGTAGGGAAAAATACTGCGGCATTAGACTCTGCTAAACCGGATATTTCTAAGAGCTCTTTATTAGCAATATAATTTCTAGGCGTCAAACAAGCTTGATATTGGCCTTCATCTCCAAGCAAGCCGCCAAGAGTAATTACTTTGCTGGTTTTATTTTCTCCTGAGGGAACATATATTTTCTTTCCACTTACTTCGGAAATTGATTCAGGTAAACCTGCGACAAAAAGCGTAGATATAGTAGATATATCCGGCCTGCCTTTGTCATCCGTAGAAAACCTGATTTGGGGATAAATATTACCGGTAAAATGCTGTTCTTTAAACTCTTTTATCATTTTGTTTGCTGTTTCTATTTCTTCTTTTGTGAAGTTTTTAACTTTGTCACGGTTAAATAAGTGACCCAACAAAACAGGAAACCAACTATCCTGAGTCACATGAAAACCTTCTTTTTCAGATCCCTCAAGCTTACGAGCAACAAACTCTATTGTTTTTGTTAATTTTCCTGCTGATATGATTTTGTTATTCTCGTTATTCAAAATTAACATTTCAAGAGGAAACTTAAAATCAGCAAAAAGTTTCATCTTTGGCTCATTAATTGCCTCTGAACCCGAGAGTGCGGCTATTTTACGGTCAACATTGTAATCATCGTCTTTTTTTTCAACCGTACTAATGATTCTTGTATTGTCAAAGCCTACCCGAGAATCATAAGGACGGGCAAAACCCTTAACTGTCAAAACACTATTATCAGTGTACACATTAAAGTCACTGCCGATATTAAACAAGGTAACCTTACCAATAATTTCACTAACAGCAAAATTGTAGTTATCGCTTGTCCAAAGATGAGTCAAAACGCCTATCGTGGCTGAAGAATCAGCAGAAGATAAGTTGCTAATTACTTTTGTTTTCAGGCCTTCATTATAACTACCCTGTAAATGCGCAAGTGCATTCTCTATAGATTTTGTTTGGCTCTTTGCTTGTTCATCTTGTTCATTTGGATTAATTTTTGAATGAAAAACATTATAGGCAGCTGTAATATTTTCTTGAGTGGTAATTGCGTTTGGCAAAAATCCCTGTTTAGGTTTAGGCAAAGCAACAACAATAAAATCATTAATTTCCTGATTCAACAGTTTATTGTCACCATTATAATGATCAAGCACAGCCTTTAAAAGGCCTGTTTTCCCTTCTGATATAATAATTCCTTTGTCCTTGGTTAATTCAATGCCTTTGTCTTCCCTTCCTATTATAAGACGTACATCAGTAGAATTTTGATTGATTAAGCCGCCGATTATTAATTTATCAACTTTTTCTTTGTTATAATCATAGATTATTTGGGAGTTCCCGCCTTTAAAATCTGCGTAAACAAAAGCGCCGCTCCATCCACTGGAGGGATCTTGCGTTGATTCCTGGCCAAAGAAAAATGGGTTTTTTCCATATTCGCCTTTAGAATCACGACTGTATACAGTGATACTGTTACTGATAATATCTGGTAATATGTCAGTGAACGGGGGAACGGATGTCATGCCCGCGAAAGCGGGCATCCAGTCACCGACGGACGCTTGGATTCCCTCTTTCGCGGGAATGACATGTGCTCCTATGTTCGGCTCTGAATATATATTAACATTGTTCAGACCTATTGCCTCCAATTCTTGTTTAATCTTGCGTTTTACTTCTAAATTATCTTGAAATACTACACCAGGATCAGCAATCCAACCTGTGTATTTCTCTTCTATTTTTTTTCCTTGCTGAAAATACGTATGCGTTTTTTGATTTACATTCCAAAAAGCCTCTTCCTTATTTTTCTTATTGGCAATAATATCAACGTCTATTCTATTCACAAAATCATTTTTATTCTCTTTGCTTTTACTAAATATGTCCGCTGTACCTAAAGTACGCGCCAGAGGCTCTTTAGCGCTTCCTCCAAAAGTAGCTGAATTAACCTCAATTTTTTCAATATCCTTTTCTTTAGCCATACCTAAAAATTCTGAAGGGATTGTGGCTATTGCCTGTGCTTGAAACTTACGTCTATTTGTCTGTACAGGATTTATAATAAAGGAGAAATAGCCTGTGAGTTCTATGTCTTTTGATATTTTTCCTACTGATATTTTTCCTTTATTAATCCAACCTTGAGAAGGTAGGGGATTTCCAGCACATCCCTCTGGGACGTCAAGCTGAAAACCTTTAAGATAGGTTAAAATCTGAAGCTGGCCATTAATACTTACCCCGGCAATTATCTTATCATTTTTATTCTTATAAGTAAGGAAGGAAATAAGTTCGTTATTCTTGCCCCGCACATCCCGCACAATTACCCCTTGAACTACTATTTGTTCCCGGTTTATAGATGGAAGAGTAGCCTGGTATTCTCCAAATTCTGCCTTAATAATCGGTTTGTTTGACCAAAAACCATTTCCTGCTTTTATCTGCCATTCCACTGGCTTGCCCAAATAATCAGGCTTATAACCAAAAATACTAAATAATCTGCCTAAAGCACCATATTTTACAACCCCCTCATGCAAAGAAGCATTTTTTTCTCCAGAAAGATAGTCAGTAACAGGAATGAAATTTACTCCTGTTGCTTTTGCTTGATCAAGAAGAATAAAGGGATTTTCTCCTTCATTTAAAAAAACTATCTTTTGAGAATACTCCCCTTTAGTTATTGCAAACTGCCCACTCTTCTTTGCTATCTCAGGATCTGTTTTTCCAGCCTTTCCTTCTACCTTAGGTAAAAAATTATTTGTCAAAACCCCATATTTTCCAACCTCTTCCCCTTTCTTTGTAGTATATTTTATACGCGAAAGGCCTAATGCCTGGATAGGTTGTGTTAATTTTGCCATTGTTGGATCTAAAGGTTCTAACAACCTTGCCACTGGCTGAATAAGGCGAGGCTGGATACGGTTCATTGCAGAAGTAGTTAAACCACTTACTGCCTGATTATGTAAAGAGCTGGAAAAACGATTAAATAAAAGCTCTCCAAACCCTTGTTCTTTAAGTGTCTTTTTTGTCTTTGTCCATTCCTTCCATTGTTCCTTTGTCCAGCTGGAATTAGGAAGCCCTGCTGCCTGACGGCCAAAATCAATCAGGTTTGAGTTAAAAACAGCTCCTGGCACTGCCTGATAATCCAACTGGCCTTGCGGGCCTAAACTAGCCATGCCCATACTTGCAAAATCGCACGCTACCTTTTTTACATTTTCCTTTAAATCTGTGCCGGTTATAAAAGAAGTAACTGCTAAACCTAATGTTGCTGATTCATGCGGCTCTAAATTAACTCCTTTTTTCTGGCTTAAGTTTTGCAGGCCTGCTGAAACTATCCCTGAGATAAAAGATTCTGCAACCACAGACAAAACCATGCCTGTTTTTCCGGAAAAGCCCTGTCCCTGCAAAATGGCCTGCGTAGTTGCCTTACTAAAAACCCCTGCATTCTGAACGGATTTTAAACGTGGATGCTTCTCATATTTTTTCCAACCCCATTTTTTTTCTGCTAAATGCTGGGCATAAAGGCTCGCCCCTTCTCCGATTATAGGCATCCATCTCTTAGAACTCCCTTGAGCAAAAAAAGGAATGGTTTCTATATCTATATTAGGATTAGAACGCGGGTTTTTAAACTCGTTTTTACTTAACCAAACCGGCCTGTTGCCTTTATTATCACCTAGAGATTTAATACCAAAGCCGCCAATTACCTTAGAAAGGCCTGCCTCAACTAATGTCCCGCCAATCTGAGAGACAAGATTAGTTGCCCCAGGAAACTTTTTTACATCCCAGTTATGCTTATAACCATGTTCCTGAATACTCGCTACTGCTGCAGAGGTAATTGCTCCATGCAAAAATGGTTTCCATTGCTGACGGCTAAACTCTTTTCCAGAATAAAACATGCTTGTTAAACCGCCAATTACCGCAGATGAAATAATTCTTGCTTTGCGGTTGCTATAACCCTTTTTCTTCTCTAAAACCTTAGGTAATTTATACGCTCCATAGGCTAAAGCCAAGTTTACAAAAGTATTGCCAGATACCTCTGCTAGAGAAAAATCATAAAGCGACGAGATATCCCGATTCGCACCTCTTTGTCTTTTAGCGCCTAAAATGGACTTGGATTGCTGATCAGCTAATAATTCGTTCTGCTTCCTGCCTGCTGCTTCGCGCGTAACTAATGCATAACCGGAAAATTCTTTCTGAAATTCCTCAACAGATATAAATTCTTCCTCATGCTCATCAGTATAATAAACCCCCTGTTCAGTAACTTTAGTAACTAAAACATAATGGTCGTCTTTTAAATGGGCAATAAAAGGGGTTATTACGCGAGGAGCGATTGAAGGGAGCGACGAAGCAATTTCTCCCAAATCTATAGAATTATGTAACAGTTCAGCTTCCGGAAGTTCTCGCCTCCCGTTTTTGTCATGCCCGTGAA
>JASEHM010000019.1 GCA_030018895.1 Candidatus Omnitrophota bacterium | reverse complement strand
CGGTTTGCCTCTTCTTGCTTTTGCCAGCGCCAGCCGACTTCAATCTCGCCGTTTCCCGAAAGGGTGCCGTTGCCGACTACAAAATGGTAAAAAAGGCCCCCCATCCTGCGACCGCGGTGGTTGCGGTCAAAACATTCAGCATTGCCTTCAAGGGTCGCGCTATGATGTAGAGTAATATAACGCCAGCGTGAGGTGCGGTATTTCGGGCCTACCAGCTTTTTTATAACCTCCCGCGAAACCGGCTTATAAGTCTCTATTGGCAATGGCCAGCGTGCTCCGGGTATAAAAACTTTCTGCCCGATCTCAATTTGCGTCGGATCGCTAATTCTATTTATCCGCATAAGCTCATTAATATCAATGTTGTAAGTCTTGGCTATTCTATAGAGCGTCTGGCCTCTTTCTACCATATGATATATTCCTTGAGGCTGCACTACGGGCTGACGAGGAACAGTTACGCATCCGGAAATAAAAAGCGTTAAATACAAGAAAATCGGTATTAGCTTAAAATTCAATCTTTTCATTCTTCAAAATAGGATTTACTCGCTTTGAGTCTATGCGCAGGCCGCCGTCATGCTCTATTTTTATTGTATAAATCATGCCGGGAATGAATTTTGTGCCGGGCGCCTCAATTTGGGCGTTTTTAATGCCTGCCTTACCTGCTTTCTCAGGATTAAGCGCATATTCCCAAAACCTCTTCCAAAGTTTTTTCTCAAAAGCATTCTTTATATCTGCTATTTCATAGCCAGAAGGTATTTCATTTATTTTGGTAATCTCGAAGGTTTCGGCACCTTTATCGGTCAGCATAAATGCTTTCATAAAAAGATACGCGCTTTTCCCTTTCAAGGGATGTCCTTTTTTAACGTAGAAATCGTCAAATCTTATCACCATTGACTGAAATTGAATAACATTCCCGGAAAAAGTGAAATATTTTGGCTCAAGCGGATTAAGTTTCGTGTTGTATTCCAAGAATTTAATTGTTGTGTAGTTCTTTTTGTTTTTTAGGTCATGCTTAACATTGGTTACGATGACCTCGGCAACTCGCGAATCGGCAGTCAGGCGTTCGATAACTTTTTTAAGCAGGCGGTTTTCTATCTGGCTTTTAGCTGCGTAAAAGGCGATTGCGAAGATAGCCGCTGCCGCGATAATTATAGTTAATTTGGGTATCCTAAATTTCATGGCTTTTCCGTGCCTGCTGCGACCTTTTCAGCCTGATATACTTGCTGCTGCTTTTCAAGGATTTGATTTAAATACTCGCTGCCTCGCTGCTCATCTATGCCGTAATATTTTGTCGCGTGGTCGTCTTTAACAATAAAAGTACAGCCACTTAGCGCTATCGCGACTAAAGCTATAAAGATAAACTTTCTTGTAGTTATTTCTTTTATCATCATTTTTGCCCTATCACATCTTTATAGCATTACGGATTATTCCTTAAAAATCGTCCCGATAATGCTATTGATAAGCTGCTTTTTCCCGTCTTTTTTGTCAGTCGCGCCCACTCCCTCCTGCTCAGTATCCTCAATGGCACCTTGGCTATTATCCTGGCCAGAGCGTTCTATGCCCAATACTTTATCTAAAACCTTTTCTAATTCCTGCCGTCCTTTTTGTTTAATTGCGCCAATCCCTATTTGCTTTACATCGGGCACAAATGAGACCGAAGCGCCTCTACCGGAAACTTCAAAGGAAAACGTATTTGCCTTGATTCATCCAGTAGATATTCCATCTCCGGTACAGCCGTTGTCATGCGTGAAGATAAATCCTGTGGGATCATAAATGAACCGTCAAAAGAATAGGTCTGATCGAACCCAACTATGCCGCTACCCTGGAAGCGAAAAGTCTCCGCGTCCATATTCATTGACTGAATTACTGCGGAGGCGTTACTAATACCTATTGCTGTCTTAAAGCTGGTGATAGCGGTGTCTTTCTTGCGCAAATTCTCCTTGAAACGCTCAGGCAGGCCTGCTTCGAGAGCCGCTGCTAAGTTTGGCACAAATGAAAGCTTATCCAAAACCATCTTAAGCACGTTAATATCAGTGAGCTGCCCTTCTTTAATTTCCAGCGAACCATTGCCGGTTAGCTTTGAAAGCGCCGTATGCGGATCAAATCCCTCCCCATTAAGCACAATATCACCAAAAATAAGGCCCTTTATTTTAATGGGATATGCTGACTGATCTACGCATTCATTAAGATCAATGTTCGTTAGCACAGCTTTGAGCGAATAGTCCTGTTTAAGCAAATAATCGCTGATGTCTCCTGAAAACTCTATTCTGCCCTTGCCAAGGTTAAACGAAGCCCTACTCAGCGTAACCGCAGATTCACTCATGGTGAGGCTCGCCTCAACTGGCTCTATTGGCACGGCTAATTCCTTTATTCTTAGAGAGCCTTTAGATAACTCTCCTTGACCTTTTAAACCAATGAGCCCTTGTTGCCCGGCTTCAAACGATTTAATAGATACAGACAATGCTCCAGATCTAATTTCTGGTAAAGGAGCGTCTTTTAATTGCGGGATAAGATTGCGGAGCATCTCCGTAGACAAGGTAGAAAGTTCCGAAGTAGCTTTTACATCCTTAAGCAAAAAACTAAGGCGATCCATATTTAGCTGGCCATTGCCTTGCGCAAATATGTTTTGAGAATTACTCGCAAACGCGGCGCGAAACATGATAGGGAAAGGATTAGTTAAAGAAAAATCATCTAACCGAAGTGTTATCTTGTCAAAAATAAGCGACAACTTTGGGTCAAAAGAATGGTCTACATACGTGAGGCGCCCGCTGCTTATATCGATACGGTTGATAAACAGCGCAGGCAATCCCAGAGACGCGGGCTGGCCAGATTTTCCCGGTTGCGTTTGGGTGGGAGTTTCACTATTTCGCTGTTTATTCTGTCCCACCGCTCCGAATGACTGCACATTTATCCGGCCATCTTTAAGCCTGATAATGTTTAATTTTGGCGAGTTACACGCTACCCCTAAGACCCGGATTTGCCTTTTTAGGATGAGGTCCTTAATAAAAACGGTAAGATTTGTTTCTTTTGCCGTCAGAAAACTATCTTTTCCAAAATCCGGATGCTCTCCAACAAGAATATCGGCTATGTGAAGCTGGATACCTTTGCTTAATGACAGTTTTAAATCAACTCTGGCAAAATCAATTGAGCGGCCAAGGGCACTTTGCCCGGCAGTAATTATTTGTGGCTTAAAGCGGTTAACATCAAAGGTCTTGAGAAAAATAATGCCTCCTATAATCAGGATTAAAACGACGGCAAGTAAAGTTACAAAAATAATTTTAATAATCTTCTTCATTATGCTGCGATGGGTTATTAGTTCCTCGTTCTGCTTGTAGCGCCTTTAGCCGGTCAACAATCGGTTTTATTTCATCCCATGTTTTCTTAGGAAGATAGCGCTCGAGCGCTTCCAGTTGTATCTTGCCTTCTAATTCCTCAATGTTCTGTTCAATTTCATTTAAAACCCACTTTTTCTCTCCGCAAACTCTGTTTACGCGCATCAATTCCCGCTGTAAATCATCGTTTCTTTTTTCATAGAGCGCAGCATTTTCCTTTGCAATAAGAAGCTCTTTTTGTGAAGTGGAAAGACTGATCCCTAAAATGATTACCGACACACCCAAAAGAATAATAAGCACTGACTTCATAATAATTTTATTGCCTACTTAAATATAACTTCTGCGTCGGATAGGCGAACTCTATGCCCCGCTTTTCAAACTCTTCCTTGATGGCAAAGTTAATCTCCTGCTGGATATCCATATATTTGTTATACTCCGAACCGGATTATCGGATCTTTATGTTATCTTGAGCTATGAGAAATCTTTACGGCCATCCCCCGTCACTTAATACTTTTTTTATCTTAGCCACGAGCATATCGACTCCTTGCGACTTATTGTGGTACGCACAGGCCCCTAAGATGCTTTGAACCTGCTCTTCAATAGGATACACGCTTGAAACTATGACTTTCATATTCCTGTCGTATTCCCTGATAACTTCGTACATTACCTTACCGTCTACTTCCGGTATGTTAATATCCAGTAAAACTAAATCGAAGTGCTCGCGGATCAAGAGATTGGTTGCCTCTTGCGCGCTTGAGGCATGTTTTACATCAAATCCCTCTTCTGAAAGCAACACCTTATACGACTGGCCAATTCTACACTCATCATCAATAATAAGAATTCTTTTCATGATTTCATTCTCTTAAAAACTACCAAGTTTCTACTCTTACTTCTCCTTTCAGGACACACTGAGTCGTATAGTGCTTTAGGATAACAAATCGGTCATGAACCAAAGATTAAAATTAAATTAATTTTTTGTAATCTTTCTTGCTTTAGTTACGGGGATAAAAATTAGGCGTGAAAAACAGGCAGGATTACGGTAAAAGTTGCGCCTTCTCCAAGTTTGCTTTCTACCTCAATGTCGCCGTTATGAAATTTCGCAATTGATTTGGCAATGCTTAAGCCTAAGCCGATACTTCCGGCGCTTTCCGATTGAGATTTTTCTTTATGGAAAAACCGCTGGAATATCTTAGGTAAATCTTCTTCGCTGATTCCTAAACCCGTATCTGATATAGAAACCTTTAATACGTTATCTGCCGGATAAGCGGCTAAATTTATTTTTCCTCCCGAAGGTGTGAATTTAACGGCATTCTGGATAAGATTAAAAAATAAGCGGCTCAAATGCAGTTTGTTGCCTTCTAAAGTAACGGCATTTTTCAGCATTGCGGCGGTAACATCTATTTGTTTTTGCTGAGCCAGCGTTTTAGCGCGGTTCTGTATATCCGCAAAAAATGGGATAAAATCAAAAGCTTCTTTCTTGATATTATCCGGGTTATAATCGAGTTTTGCCAGAAAAACCAAGTCCTCAACAATACGGATCATCCTATTTGCCTCTTCGATATTAACGCGCAAGGCCTTTTGATAATCCTCAACCTGCCTCTCCTTGCGCAGCGCGATCTCAGACTCTCCTTTGATAATTGCCAGCGGCGTCTTTAATTCATGGCCGATACTGGAGCTGAATTCCTTTATGTATTCAAAAGACCGCTCCAGCCGTTCAAGCATCACGTTGATTGATTTGGCCAGATACTCCATCTCTGTTTCCAAATTCGCAGTGCTCACCCTGTCGCTTAGGCTTTTAAGATTAATATTGCGTGTTGTTACTGTAATGTCTTTAACAGACGCAAGAATTCTTCGCGTTAACAGAAAAAACATAGAGCCGACTAAAGCAATTACTACCAACGCAGGAACCGTAATCAAAACCATCATGCCTATAACTTTTCTTTGTAAAGAAGCCTCCGATCTCTCGATGATTGATTCGTTAATACGAATAAAATCCTCGCACTTTTGATATAGCGCCTCGAAAACCTCCCATCTGTCTTTGAGGAGAATCTCTTTGGCGGCGCGAATATTTCCTGATTCATAAAGCTGTTCAGCTTTATAGTGTTCACTTTCATATTTTTGATAAAGAAGGTTAATGTCTTCGATAATACTTTTTTCGGCCGGAGTCAAAGCGGTTTCTGAAGCCTTGTTAAGCCAACCCAAAAAATTCGTTTTCTTTTCATCAAGTTTATTAAGCCAAATGGAGTTGCCGTCTAAAAAATAATTTGCCAAAAAACCTTTTTGACTAAGCAAAGCAAGCTCCAGTTCCTCCGCCGCCTTAAGGGCTGCGACATTATCTCTCATGGTATTAAGAAACACTTTTTGCATATTACGCATAGTTATAAAGGCAAATAATACAGTAAACGCACATAGGAATACCATTACCCAAAATCCGGTCATAACTTTCCTGCGAAAAGATTTTTGCATCGTTATTCCTTAAGCATGTAACCCGTGCCGCGCAGAGAATGAATAAGCTTTTTCTTAAAACCTCGATCAATCTTGTTGCGCAACCGGTTTATAAATACGTCTATGACATTAGTAAGGCTGTCAAAATCTTCATTCCAAACATGTTCTGATATCTCAGTCCTCGTTATTACCTGATTGGCATGGAGCATGAGATACTCCAGTAAACTATATTCTTTCCCGGTTAAGGTGATTTCTTTTTTTGCCCGTATGATTTTATGAGTAAGTTGATTCAATTCAAGATCCGCAACCTTAAGAATAGGGCTTTTATTCAAGCGTTTTCTGCGTAAAAGCGCGGCAATCCGCGCCAGGAGCTCGTCGAATTCAAACGGTTTAGCTAAATAGTCATCCGCTCCAATCTCAAGGCCCAATACTTTATCTTTAACGTCATCACGGGCAGTAAGCATGAGAATGAAGGTGTCAATTTTCTTAGCCCGCAAATCCTTGCAGATAGAAAAGCCGGTGGTGTCTGGCAGCATAATATCGAGAATTATTAAATCATAGGGATTTGTTTCTGCCAAGAAAAGTGCATTCTCTCCGTTGGGGGCAACATCAACCACATAACGTTCTTCTTGAAGCCCGCGCTTGATAAAACTTGCCATATTTTTTTCGTCTTCTACTAATAGTATGCGCATTTTGATTCTATGGTTACGATAAAATTAAAAAAGCCATCCTGCATTCGCATGCAAGATGGTGGCCCGACCATCGATGAATTTAACCTCCGAGGAAAGTTATTCTCCCCAGACCCGAAATGCTATATTTTCTTTAATCCTAACTGATAGCTATTTTAGAATATTGTACTGAAAAAGCAAGGTTTTTCAGCCCTAAGTCGCTCAAATAGCTGTGAACCCACTATACTGGGATTTAGAGATAAAGAGATAGAATATTGGCAGGATTTTGCCGATTTACCGACGAGATTGGCAGATTTTCAAAACACAGGGCTTTACTTAAATCTCCTAAAAATAACAGTACCCTAACCATTTGCGACCTCAAGCGATTGATGCATTCGTATTGCCGCAAACGATCAAGGCTTAAGTTATCTCTCTATCTGAATTTCGAGAGAAATATATGGCTGCCCCCCATGGATTCGAACCATGATTAACTGGTCCAGAGCCAGTCGTGCTACCATTGCACTAGAGGGCAATTTAATTATAATTCCTAAAATCTATCAATTTCTTGAATCTATAAACTTCTATTTTTCTTCCTAAGCGGACATAATTAGTCCCTATCTGAGGATTAAAGCCAAGACTTAACAAGGTATTATAAACATTTTCCCGCAATTTCGTACAATTATTTTTGAATTCAATAACTCGTGTGTAATTACCTTTGTCTTCATGGAAACAGCCGTCGGTTTCAAATAAGCCTTTTAAACATTTAAGAATATAGCTTCTAATGGATAAGATAGGTTCGTTACATTATTTATGCGAAACTCAAAAATTATTCCTTATTTATCCATTTCTCTAATCTTTCTTTTACGCGCTCTTTGCCTAAATAATAAATAACCTCAAATAATCCCGGGCCTATGGTTTTGCCGGTTAGGGCCGCTCTGATAGGATGAATCAGCGTCTTTGTTTCAAGGCCAAGTTCTTTAACCATTTCCCGAAAACTTGTTTCAATAGTTTCAATATCGAATTTTTCTAACATCCCTAATCTTTCAATGAAAAGTTTAAACTCTTTGGATAAATCGCGGCTTAGGAGTTTCTCCTTTGCCTTTTCCTCTATCTCGATGTCTTTTAAGAAAAAGAAATTTGCCCAATCCAGAAAATCATTTATGGTAGAGAGCCGCGCCTGGAACAACTTTATTATAGAAATAACATAATTTTTATCAAAGTTGTCCTTTTGGATATAATTGTTTTCTATCAATAAAGGTATAATCAGGCTGTTGAGTTTTTCTAAAGGTTCTTTTTTAAGATACTGATTGTTTATCCAGTTAAGCTTATCTAAATCAAAGGCAGCTGCGGTTTTATTTACGTCTTTTACGTCAAATAATTTAATCGCTTCATTTATATCAATAACTTCGCGGTTCTCTCCTGGAGACCAGCTAAGCAGTAAGAGATAATTAACTAATGCCTCTGAGAGATACCCTATTTTACGAAAGTCACTAATAGCAGTAGCCCCTGTTCTTTTGGAAAGCCTGCCTCCCTCTGTGCCCATTATTAGGGGCAGATGCGCAAATTCAGGAACCTTAAAACCTAAAGCCTCATAAAGCAAAATTTGCTTAGGCGTGTTGGATATATGATCTTCGCCTCTGATAATATGTGTAATGTTCATTGTTGCGTCATCTACTACGCAGGCAAAATTATATGTAGGCGTGCCGTCGGATTTTATCAAAACCTGATTCTTGATGGTTTCGGCTTCAAATTCAATATTTCCGCGGATTAAATCATTAAGTTTGATTTTCTGAGGCGTAACCTTAAAAATAATTGCCTCACCCTCTTTATCCGGCAGTTTTTCTGTGTAGGCCTTACCTTCGTCTAATAATTTTTGCGCAAATTGTTTGTATAAAGCAAATCTTTGGCTCTGATAATAGATCTCATCCCAGTTAAAACCCAGCCATTTCAAGCTGTCTAATATTTCATTAACGAATTCCTGTTTTGAACGCAATTTATCCGTATCCTCTATCCTTAAGATAAATTTTCCGTTCTTTGCTTGAGCATAAAGCCAGTTAAAAAGCGCGGTGCGGCTGCCGCCGATATGTAAATTGCCTGTTGGGCTAGGAGCAAATCTTACTCTAATCATGGATGTAACCTCAGATGCGTACGTCATTTTAACTCCAATCCTTTTAAAAACGCCTTTTGGTTAATCAAAACCAGCTCTTTTTTGTCAGTCGGAGCCATTATTTTAAAAACCTCAGGGATTTTTTCTTTGTTTAAGATTTTTTTGTTTGCCAGGTAACAACCCAAGGCAACCATGTTTGCTATTTTTATATTGCCTATATCTTTGGCTATATCACTAAACGGATATTTTAGCATTTTTTGCCATGCCGGTAAATTATTTTTGATAAGCGAGGTATTAATAAACATAAACCCGTTCTTTTTTATTCTGTTTTTAAATTTTTCTAATGCTAAGCTATTCATAATTATCAAGGTATCTGCTTTGTCTATATAGGGCGAGCCGATTTCTGTATCAGATATTACCACCATGCAATATGCAGTACCCCCGCGCACCTCAGCCCCGTATGCCGGAAGCCAGGTTACAAATTTATTTTCCTGCATAGCAGTCTCTGCTAAAACTTTGCCCAGGAGCATAATTCCCTGGCCGCCTGAACCGGCTATTATTATTTTTTCCAGCATATTTATTTTGTAACAGTTCAACTTTAAAAGAAGTTCGACGGAAATCGTCATTTAGACTGTGTCGCAATTCGTATTTTTCGTCATTGCGAGGAGCGAACGAAGTGAGCG
>JASEHM010000199.1 GCA_030018895.1 Candidatus Omnitrophota bacterium | reverse complement strand
GCATGGGAATTACAAAAGCAAGGGGTTAATGTTGTATTGATTTGTGATAGCATGGCTGCTTTGCTTATGCGAGAAGGTAAGATTAAGAAGGTAATTGCTGGCGCAGACAGAATTGCCGCTAACGGGGATACTGCTAATAAAATCGGCACGTATAGTTTAGCGGTATTAAGCAGATTTCACAAGATCCCATTTTATATTGCCGCGCCAATTTCAACCTTTGACCTAAAGATTAAAGATGGCCGGGGTATTCCTATTGAAATGCGCGATCCGCTTGAGGTTACAACGCTTTTTTTTAAAAAGCCTATCGCGCCAAAAGGCGTTGAAGTTTTTAATCCTGCTTTTGACGTAACGCCGAATGAGTTGATCACAGCAATTATTACGGATAAAGGAATAATTAAACCGCCGTATAAAGAAAATTTTCCTCTCTTTTGCGCGTAGGCAGATATGAGATTATTCCATTGCATAGGTGAATAGGGTTTAATGTTGATAAACAAGATAGGTGAGTTTGGGTTGATTGAGAAATTCAAAAGGTTGATAAAAACCGATTCCTCGGTTATTGTTGGCTCAGGGGATGACTGCGCAGTATTAGAATTTGACAAGAATAATTACCTGCTTTTTACCTGCGATATGCTGGTCAAAGGGGTAGATTTTAAGGCTTGCGATGATCCGTATTTAGTGGGTAGAAAATCGCTGGCAATCTCAATTAGCGATATTGCTTCTTGCTGCGGCCTGCCGCGTTATTGCCTGATATCATTGGGTATGCCTAAAAATACTAGCATTAAATATGCGGATAGGCTTTTTAAGGGCATGCTTAGTATTGCGCAAAAGTTTAAAATTAATATTACAGGAGGAGACCTAAGCAGGTCTGGGGAAGTTACTATTGATGTGAGTATGTTAGGAATTGTAGAAAAAAAGAATTTGGTTTTAAGAAGCAGGGCGAAGATAGGCGATATGATTTGCGTAACCGGGGAATTAGGCGGTTCTATCCTGGGTAAACATTTAAGATTTGTTCCCCGCTTAGAAGAGGCGGCCTTTTTAGCGAAGAATTTTAAGATTAATTCTATGATTGATATTTCAGACGGCCTTATTCAGGATTTAGGCCACATTCTAAGGCAGAGTAATAGAGGAGCTATGATTTATGAAAATTTGCTTCCTATAAGCAAATGCAGCAGCGGTTTAGCCGATGCCCTTTATAGCGGAGAGGACTTCGAACTTCTTTTTACCTTAAACAAAAATGAGGCACAAAGGTTATTAGAAAAATCAGATAAGTTTAAAATAATAGGAGAAGTTGTTTCTGAAAAACAAGGCTTGAGGTTAATAGACAAAAGAGGCAGGCAAAAATTCCTTAGCATAAAAGGGTTTAGGCATTTTTAATTCAAAAATTATGACGAACCCCGTGAAAATACTTTCCTTTTCTCGTAAAGACACAATAAGGATAGGCAGGCTAATAGCCAGAAACTTAAAAGCCGGCGATATAATCTGTTTATTTGGCGAATTCGGTTCAGGTAAAACAGTTTTAACTAAAGGCATTGCCCAAGGAATAGGGATTAAAAATGACGGGATTATTAGTCCATCTTTTGTTTTACTCCGTCAACATATGCAAGGAAGGCTGCCCCTTTATCATTTTGACCTTTATCGTTTAAAAACAGCATTAGATATTGCTGTTTTAGGATACGAAGATTATTTTTATGGCGATGGTTTAGCAGTAATTGAATGGGCAGATAAGTTAGGCCGCCTTATGCCTGAAGAATTCCTTAAAGTAGAATTGTTGTTTAAGACAGAAACAAAAAGATTGCTTAAGATTTCCGGTATTGGCAAACGTTATGAGATGTTTTTAAAGGCCGTATATCGTACTTAGTACATCGAAAAACGAAGTGTGATGTACTAAGTACGAATGACGAGTAGCGAAGGACGATTTATACATTCGTCCCGCCGTTGGCAGGGCTGGAGTATTTCGCTCCAAGAAACCTCCCCGCTTATGGCGTGGAGGAGTTTCATTCGTAATCGGTCAGTGAGCGGTGGCGTAATCTTAGTGTTATCGTAAGCGAAGCATTGTATCATTGCTGGCACATTCGCTTCGCGTAAGACGTAAGCTCAAGCCTCCGCTGGTTTTAATAAAACTGGGTAACAGTTCAGCTTCCGGAAGTTCTCGCCTCCCGTTTTTGTCATGCCCGTGAA
>JASEHM010000198.1 GCA_030018895.1 Candidatus Omnitrophota bacterium | reverse complement strand
GATTGCTTCGTCGCTCACTTCGTTCGCTCCTCGCAATGATGAAAAACACGAATTGTGACACAGTCTGATGACGGCTAATTTGGATAGTAATGATATAAACAATACCTATTAAACTTGGGGGATACTGATGAAGAAAACAAAGGTTTTAATTACAGGCGCAGGCGGTTTTATCGGGCATCATTTGGTGAAGTTTTTGCAGAATAAAGGATATTGGGTTAGAGGCGTAGATATAAAAAAGCCGGAATATGAAAAAACAACTGCTGAAGATTTTAAGTTATTGGATTTAAGAACCCGGGAAAAAGCTCTCAAGGCTGTGACTGGTGTGGATGAGGTTTATAATCTGGCAGCGAATATGGGAGGTATTGGTTTTATTGAAACGCATAAAGCTGAGATTGTCCACGATAATATTTTGATTAACATGCACATGCTTGAGGCTTCTCGGCTTGCCAGGGTCAAGAAATTTCTTTTTACTTCTTCTGCTTGTATTTATCCCGGTTATAAACAAAAATCAGCGGATGTCGCTCCTTTAAAAGAAGAGGACGCATATCCTGCTGATGCCGAAGATGGATACGGCTGGGAAAAACTTTATACAGAACGCGCTTGTCGTCATTATATGGAGGATTATGGTTTAAGAACATATTCTGTGCGTTTTCATAATATTTACGGCCCATTAGGGACGTATGACGGCGGACGTGAGAAATCTCCTGCGGCAATTTGCCGCAAGATCTCCCTGGCAAAGACAGTTGATGAAATTGAGGTATGGGGTGACGGTTTGCAGACACGTTCCTACTGTTATATTGATGATTGCATTGAGGGCCTGTATCGCCTGATGCAGTCAGGTTTTCATGAGCCGCTTAATTTAGGCACAGACAGATTAGTAACGATTAATGAATTGGTTGATATTGTGGCAGGAATCGCAGGTAAGAAAATTAACAAGCGTTATGATCTGGCCAAGCCGCAGGGAGTGCGCGGAAGAAATAGTGACAATACTTTGCTTCGCCAGGTGCTGAAATGGGAACCGCAGGTTAGTCTCGAGGCTGGATTAAAGAGAACTTATGAGTGGATTAAAGAGCAATTAACAAAACAGGGATGAGTCATTTTATTTATCTGCGAGATTCATTTTGGATTCTGGCGAGAAGATAAATGGATAAAAATTTGAAGATCTTGCTTTCCGGTCAGCTTATTACCAGCCGTATCGAGACATTAGAAAAATACCTTAGAGCGAGGATAAATTTTTTAGGTGTTATCGGGATAACCAGCGCATTTTCGCCGAAGAATGTTTCCCGCTGCACGCTTTATGAAAAAGGCGCAAAAATTAGCGAGTTTAGCCTGCCTAGTTTTCAGGTAGGAAATATGATTTGGTATAAACAGCCATTATTAGCCGTATCATTCTTTATGTATTTCATAATAATTATATTTGCGGCATTACGTTTACAAAAGAAGTTTGATATTTTTGTGGGCGTTGCCTGTTTTTCGACATTCGTCGGAATAATTTTGAAAAAGCTTAAAGTTATCCGGCATTTATTTTATTACAGTATAGATTATTATTCTATGCCTAAGAAGTTTTCCTTTAATACGTTGATGGTTTATTTATTTAGGTATCTGGATAAGATGTGTGTTCGGTATTCTGATATAACCTGGCATATTACGCCCGCAATTGCCGAAGGGAGGTTCAAATTCTCAAAGGTTCCTCCAAAAACATATAAACATATGACTGTGCCATTAACTTATGATTCTACGTTATTCCATTTTCAGCCTTTAGAGAAATGTGAACGATATACTATTGGTTTTGTGGGATGCCTTTCTGAGAACCAGGGATTACAGTTGCTTGTGAAAGTTATGCCTGAAATTATCAAGGAAATTCCACAGATAAGGATAAGGGTTATTGGTAAAGGGTATTATGAAAGGGAATTAAAGGCGCAGGTTAGAGATGCAGGATTAAAAAATTATTTTATCTTTCACGGCTTTATTAAGGAGGAGTCAGGGGTTTTAGATATTCTTTCAAAATGCGCTTTAGGAATTGCTCCATATACATCTGATAAGGATAGTAACGTACTTTATGCTGATAGTGGAAAGCCAAAGCTATATGCTTTTTGCGGCCTACCGGTTATAATAACTAATGGCATGCCTGCTGCCTGGGAAATTGAGGAAAAGAAAGCTGGTTTTGTTATTAATTATGATGCAGAGGAATT
>JASEHM010000197.1 GCA_030018895.1 Candidatus Omnitrophota bacterium | reverse complement strand
TGGGTAACGGAGTGATGTTCCATATTTACTTTTACAGGAAAGAAAAGACTTGACCAAAACAAATCACTTGACATCGTTATTTTAGGCTATTTCGCAACAGTCCCAAAGTGGGAATCCAGACGTCATTAATAAAAAGGGACGGTTCTAATTTTTCAAAAAAAATTAAAACCGTCCCTTTGATTCTTAGGCTGCAAAGATTACGACTGCATAATCTTCTTTGCTAAAGCATCAGAGGCATCAGTAATAAATTCAACCCCTGTTTCTTTTTCAGTCTCACGATTAGCAGAGAAAATATCTTCCCTTGCGATCGTCTTAAGAGAGAATCTCCTGGCGCCAGCCATTAACTGCTGAAGCCCTGCAGCTAATTTATCCGCTAGTGTCCAAACCGCAATTGCGCCGTAAGGAATATTTTTTATCTCATCCTTGCCGACCTTTTTCTGCACATCGTAATATCCGGCAAATATCTCATCAGCTACAGCCCCAAACTCGCTAACTGAAGCAGGAAGTTTATCCCAATTGCCGCAGACTTTTTCTTTTGCTGTTGGATTTAATGCCCCTTCAATATTTGAGCCTAAAAATCCGGGAATCATCAAAGAGCGGCCCATGCAAACGAGCTTTGTATACGGAGCGCCTAAAGCCAGCGCCTTAAAAATATGGTCTTCGCGGGCTAAACCGCCGGCAAAAGCCATATCCACAACCTTTTTGCCTTTTTTAGCAAGCACTTGCGCATACTCATAAGCCTTGGCATGCAAAAGAAGAGAAGGAACTCCCCATGTTTCCATCATATTCCACGGGCTCATTCCGGTTCCTCCGCCTGAACCATCAATGGTAAGCAGATCTAATTTTGCTTCACTAGCGTATTTTATAGACATAGCTAATGCTTCCATGCCATATGAGCCGGTTTTTAAGGAAATGCGCTTGTAACCGATTTTACGCAGGTATTTAACCGCCTTCATAAAATTTTCTTTCACAGCCTCAGCAGAGGATAGGCTTGTATATCCTAAACGGCTGTGCCTGGCAAATGCCTTGATTGCCTTGTGTTTAAATGCCTCTTGAACTTCAGGAATTGCAGGATCAGGGTCAACTACATAACCTCTCTTTTTTAAGAAAAGCGCATACTCAAGGCTATTTACCTGAATTTCTCCGCCAATGCACTTTGCTCCCTGTCCCCACTTAAGCTCAATAATTGCCTTATCCCCGTATTTTCCGATTACATATTCAGCAACGCCGTTACGCGTATCCTCTACGTTCATCTGCACGATAATTGCGCCGTATCCGTCATAATAACGCAGGAATGTCTCTATTCTCCTGTCTAATTCCGGGGCCTTAATAATCTTACCGTCTTTTATTTCCGCTTTCTGATCAATGCCGACTACGTTTTCGCCAACCACAATGGGAAATCCTACTAAAGCTGCGCCAATTGCAAAGGATTCCCAGTATTTGGCGGCAATAAACGTTGATCCTAATGCGCCGGTCATTACAGGAACCTTAAATTTTGTTTTTATTTGCTGGCCGAATTCACCATCAAGATGGACATTTGGAAAAATGCAATCATCTTCAAAATTAGATAATCCCTTTGGTAAGCCAGTAGCTCCGTAATTATAACCGTTTATACGCAGAGAATTATAGCAAACACCTGCGTGGTCTGTATTAGCGCTGCCTGCTGTAGTAAAACTATAATCCCTGGGGTAAAGCATTTTTCTTCCTTTGAGACTTGAAAGCCATGTTTCGCATTTCCCCATACAATCAGCCCGGCATAAAGTGCACAGGCCTGATTCAGCAGGATTCCCCCTGTTAACAGTTCCTAAAACATCATTTGTCTTTGGCCATTGCGTCATTTTAACCTCCTACTTTCTATTTCTTATACAATTCTTATACAATTTCTGCCTAATCAGCGCCAAAATAAAAAGACGCCTTTAAAAATACCAAGACGTCTTTGTCCTGTCATTCTTTCAAGAAACTTCATCCTTGACACCTTGTGTCAAGGACTCAAGACTCTTCCTTGTGAAGTTTCAGTGGTTAGGAAAGTGTTTTATACTTTCCTATACCATAAAAAACCTCATCCTGCTTCTTTGCAGGTTAAACTATTGTCAAAATTTTAATACAAAACCTAATCTTTGTCAATCCTTTTTTACACTTATGTCAAGCCAAAATAGAAATGTCGTATTGTTACCAAAATAGAAATGTCGTATTT
>JASEHM010000196.1 GCA_030018895.1 Candidatus Omnitrophota bacterium | reverse complement strand
GATATCTCAAAATACATTTCGCGTCGATAAGTAACGTCTAATTTGGACACGAGTAACAAAATAATAGTAATAATGGCCTAAGGCTTAAAAGTGTCGCACTATGAGTTACAATTCACCTGGCTTGACAAATTTGTAAAAAAACCTTGACAAGATTTCTTTTTTGTTTATAATTAGGGTTTCGTCGATTAAGGGCTAAAAGGCAAACTTCGTTACAGAACAAGGCTTCTCTAACGCAGTGAACAAAACGATAGGAGGTGTAGGAAATGAACATTCAACCATTGGGAGATCGTGTAGTGGTTAAACCGCAGGAAGCAGAAGCAAAAACCAAAGGCGGCATACTCCTGCCTGATACAGCCAAAGAAAAACCTCAAGAAGGAACGATTGTGGCTGTAGGTAAGGGTAAGGTTTTAGAAAACGGGAATGTGGCATCATTAGAAGTAAAGGCCGGAGACAAGATATTATACGGAAAATATTCCGGCAATGAAATCACTACCACCGAAGGCGAAGAACTTCTTATTATGCGCGAAGAAGATATCCTGGCGATAATTAAGGGTTAGAAGATTGTAATCACATATCATATTAAGGAGGTAATGGAATGGCAAAGCAATTGTTGTTTGGAGATGAAGGCCGCAGAAAAATATTAGCCGGCGTTGAACAGCTGGCTGCAGCAGTCAAAGTAACTTTAGGGCCTAAGGGCCGCAACGTCGCCTTAGATAAGAAATTTGGCTCCCCCACAATCACAAAAGACGGAGTAACTGTTGCAAAAGAAGTTGATTTAGAGAACCCTTTTGAAAATATGGGCGCTCAAATGGTAAAAGAGGTTGCTGAAAAAACCTCTGATATCGCTGGCGACGGCACAACCACTGCCACAATCCTGGCTGAGGCAATTTACCGGGAAGGCTTAAAGAACGTAACTGCCGGAGCAAATCCCATGGCCTTAAAGCGCGGGATTGAAAAAGCAGTTGAAAAAGTAATTGAGGAATTAAAAAAACTTTCAACGCCTATTAAAGATAAAAAAGAAGTGGCGCAGGTCGCCTCAATTGCCGCTAACTGTGATACTGCTATCGGAGACCTGATTGCCGAGGCAATGGATAAGGTTGGAAAAGACGGCGTAATTACGGTTGAGGAAGCAAAATCCATAGCAACTACCTTAGAGGTTGTTGAAGGTATGCAATTTGACCAAGGGTATCTGTCTCCTTACTTTGTAACTGACGCAGAAAGGATGGAATGCGTTTTAGAGGAGCCATACATCCTCATCTATGAGAAAAAAATATCTTCAATAAAGGATATCCTGCCCTTGCTTGAGAAAATCGCCCGCGCTGGAAAGCCCCTGCTAATTTTAGCTGAAGAGGTTGAAGGCGAGGCATTAGCAACTCTGGTAGTAAACAAAATCCGCGGGACATTTACTGCCTGCGCAGTAAAAGCCCCTGGTTACGGCGACAGGCGCAAGGCCATGCTTGAAGATATCTCGGTTCTTACCGGAGGTAAAGCCCTAACCGAAGACTTAGGTATAAAGTTAGAAAATGTATCTATCGAAGACTTGGGACGCGCAAAAAGGGTAAAGATTGATAAAGAAAATACAACTATTGTTGAAGGTGCAGGAAAATCTCAAGCAGTTAACGCAAGGATCAGCCAGATTAAAAAACAGGTTGAGGATACTGACTCGGATTACGATAAAGAAAAACTTCAGGAGCGTCTAGCAAAGCTATCCGGCGGGGTCGCGGTAATTAATGTCGGAGCTGCCACAGAAACTGAAATGAAGGAAAAAAAGGCACGTGTTGAAGACGCGCTTCACGCAACCCGCGCAGCAGTTGAAGAAGGTATTATCCCTGGCGGCGGTGTAGGATTAATACGCACCATTCCTGCATTAGAAAAAATGAAATTAGAGGGCGATGAAAAGATCGGCGTGGATATTATCCGAAGGGCGCTTGAGGAACCTATCCGACAGCTAACCAATAACGCTGGCTTAGAAGGCTCTGTAATTGTACAACGCATAAAACAGGAAAAAACTAATGTAGGTTATGACGTTTCCAAGGATGCCTACGTGGATATGATTGATGCAGGCGTAATTGACCCAACAAAGGTTACGCGTTCAGCCCTGCAAAATGCCTCCAGCATCGCAAGCCTTTTGCTCACTACTGAGGCTATTGTTACTGATAAACCTGAAAAAAATGAACCTATGCCAGCTATGCCTCCGGG
>JASEHM010000195.1 GCA_030018895.1 Candidatus Omnitrophota bacterium | reverse complement strand
ATATCTCAAAATACATTTCGCGTCGATAAGTAACGTTTAATTTGGACACGAGTGAGAGCACTAATAACCAAGTTTCCGATTAGATTGAAAACAGTTTCTCAATTCATCGTAAGAGAAAAAGACTATGCCGTCCGGCTTTAGCGCTAAGATTGACCCATACTGTTTTAAAAATCTCTCTGGTTCATTTTTCATTAAAAAAACGCCAAGCCCTATAAATACCTTTGCCTTTGCGCGCAAAGAAAGCCCTGCCTTGGTTATCTGCATGGCTAACGCATCATCGCGCGTATAATTCATTAAAACTACATAATCTACAATTCCGTTTTCAAGCCAAAAGGGCCAATCCTGAAAATAGCTTACGTATGCCCGCTCAACACCCGGAATTACTGCGCAAGATACTAAAAATTCAGGTGATTTGTTTTTTATATAGCTTGATAATTTTTCAACAAGATGAGTAACCTGCCTGCGTTTGTAATTATCCCAGATAAGATAATCATCATTTTTAAATTGATTATTTAACGGGTCTAAACCGGTTTCTTCTTTAAAGCGCCTAATGTTTTCTTTGCCATAACCGTATGTCAAGCCAAACTTATTAAAACGCGAACCCCAAACAAAAGGCACAATCGCAGGATACCGGATATAGTCAAAGTGTATGCCGCCTACTTGCGGATATTTTCCTAAAATTTCATCAATAATTAATAAATAATACTCTAGGACCCTTAAATCACCAGGCTCAAGAAATATTTGATCTTCAGGAAGATAATATTTATCAAACTCATCCCTCATGCCTCTTGCCGGCTTTAAATATTGATCCATAGTAAGAATAGAATCTTTAAATTTTAAAAGTATATCTGCTTTATCGTTTTTGCCTAAACTCAAGATATTCAGCCAGGCAAAAACCTTTATTTTATTCTTTTTAGCCTCTTTTAACAAAAAACTAATTGTATCTATGCCAGCTGCCTTAATCATCTCTTTATATTTTGCGTTATCCGCAACTTCAGAATCATAATAAGCCCTGCCTGATTGATATAACTGCAGATAAATCTGATTTATCTGCATCTTTTTGCAGGTTTCAATAAGGGTAAGAACGTCTTCTTTTGAATGCAGGGCTCTTGAGAAAACAGAAACCCAAACACCCCTGTCTATCTGATTCCTCTCTTTAACAGGCTGGGCAAAAACAAGCCCTTTTAGAAATATTCCTAAGATAACAACTATCATTATTTTCTTAACCATAACCAAAGAACCATAAATTATGGTAACAGTTCAGCGTTTGAAAGTAACTCGTCGGAAATTTGTCATTGTCCGGCTTGACCGGACAATCCAAAAATATGTTACATGGATTCCCGCTGGAGTTTACCCCCGTGAAAACGGGGGTGGGAATGACAAACGTTTAATAGCTGAACTATTACAAATTATACTGATTAATGCGCATGCTGCCAAAGGAAAATAAAAACTAAAATTCTTTTTCTCAATATAAATATCTCCGGGAAGCCTGCCAAGGTTAGGGGTTCCTTTAAAAAGGGTTAGCAATAAACCGGCGATAATCAAAATAATACCGAAAATTATCAGTGTTTTAGCGATTTCTTGCATTGTTCTACTTCAGAATAAATACACCCACAATACCTCTGACAATATATCCCCTGCGCCTTAGCTAAATTATGCGCCTTTTTAAAGCCGGGCCTAAAATCCTCATAGTAAAAATCTACCCCTTCTCCTTTTGCTATATCAAAGCCTGTTTGTTTTAATAATTCCTGATCCTGATAAGGACTGACTAATAATGTAGTAGAAAAAGAACTGCATCCTTTTTCTTTAGCCATTTGCGCTGTTTTTTTAAGCCGAAGCCAAAAACACCTGCTGCATCTTAAAGGCGCATCCTTTTTCAAATTTAGTGCCTGGAAAAACTCCTCTTGATTATATTCAGGATAAAGAACATCGACCTCCGTTAATACTCTTGAATCCTCTAAAGCCTGTTTTCTGTTTTTATATTCTGCAAAAGGATGAATATTGGGATTATAAAAAAATCCTGTAACCTCAAATCCCTTTTCTTTTAATTGCTCTAAAGGATAAATCAGGCAAGGGAGGCAGCAGATATGAAGCAGGAGTTTCATTAATAAACCCACATAACTAATAGACTACACAGTATCTGGCGAATAAACGCTAATTTTAAACGAATGAACGCTAATTTTGGATTCATTCGCGTTTATTCGCAATAAAT
>JASEHM010000194.1 GCA_030018895.1 Candidatus Omnitrophota bacterium | reverse complement strand
CGAATCTCAAAATGCATTTACCGACGATGCATATGCTCTAATTTGGACACGTATGTGTATGAATATGAAGAAGATATTACTAACTGGAAATGAGGCAATAGCGCAAGGCAGCCTTGATGCAGGCTGCTCTTTTTATGCTGGTTATCCTATTACCCCTCAAAATGAATTAATTGCCTACTTTGCTAAACATATGCCTAAGACAGGCGGAATATTTATTCAAGCAGAATCAGAGTTGGCAGCGATAAACATGGTGTTTGGCGCTGCAGCAGCCGGGGTACGGGCAATAACCTCTTCTTCCAGTCCGGGTATAAGCCTTAAGCAGGAAGGCATTTCCTATTTAGCAGGCTGTCAATTGCCGGCGGTAATTGTTAATATTATGCGCGGCGGCCCGGGCTTAGGGAATATTACGCCGACACAGTCAGATTATTTCCAGGCTGTCTTTGGCGGCGGCCACGGCGATTATCATTGCATTGTTCTTGCGCCTCAAACAGTACAAGAGGCATACGATTTAATGCCGCTTAGTTTTAATCTGGCGGATATTTATCGCAATCCGGTAATTGTACTTGGGGATGGACTGCTTGGCCAGATGATGGAACCTATCCTCACAAGGGCCGCAGAAAAACCACAAAGGCCGCAGAAAAAATCTTGGGCATTAACAGGTTGTAAAAATAGAAGGCCTAATGTAATAAAATCCCTTTATTTAAGAGAAGGGGCATTGGAAGAGCTTAATCTTATCTTACAAAAAAAATATAAAACAATTAAAGAAAAAGAACAGCGCTGGGAAAGTTTATTTTTAGATGATGCCAAAATTGTTCTAGTTGCTTATGGTACTATGGCACGCATTGCCAAAGCAGTTGTTTCTTTATTAAGAAAAAAAGGTATAAAGGTGGGCTTAATTCGGCCAATAACATTGTGGCCTTTTCCTACTAATGCTTTTAACCGGCACGTCACTACACCGGCACACCGGCAAACATTTTTAGTGATAGAAATGTCTTATGGCCAGATGCTAAAGGACGTAAGACTGGTAGTTAATGGCAGGGCAAGGATTGAATTTTTAGGCCGCGCAGGCGGAGGAATGCCAACGGAAAAGGAAATAATAAATAAAATCAACAACAGTTACTAATGTATAAATACCACTCGTGTCCAAATTAGACGTTACTTATCGACGCGAAATGTATTTTGAGATATCAAATTTGTCATACCCGCGAAAACGGGTATCCAGATTTTTTCTCGTCGTGGATTCCCGCTTAAAGATTGCGGGAATGACACTTTAGCAGCTAATTTGGACAGCAATGATAAATACCCGTACAATTACGTTTGTTAAATGAAGCTCTTCAGGCTTTAGGCCGAGATGCGTCGAATGAGTTGATTATTAACCACTAGTAACCGTGAAAAAGATATTCTGTCACCCTAAATCACTAAGAAATATTTCAACTCACTATTGTCCGGGTTGCGGCCATGGTATCGCGCATAGATTAATTGCCGAGGTAGTTGATGAGTTAAATATCAGGGAACGCCTGATTGCCGTTGCGCCGGTGGGCTGCGCAGTGATTGCCTATGATTACTGGAATTTTGATTGTTCAGAAAGCGCGCACGGAAGGGCATTAGCAGTAGCCACTGCCATGAAAAGGGTAAGGCCGAAACAAATTGTTTTTACTTATCAAGGAGATGGCGATTTGGCGGCAATAGGGACAGCAGAAACTATCCATGCAGCAAACCGGGGTGAAAATCTAACGGTAATTTTTATTAATAATGCTGTTTACGGTATGACCGGAGGCCAGATGGCTCCCACGACTTTATTAAATCAAAAAACCGCTACTACGCCATATGGCCGAGATGCTAAGTTTCAAGGGTATCCATTAAAAATTTCTGAGATGCTAGCAATATTGCAAGGGGTTAAATATGTTGAGCGCGTTTCTTTGCATAACCCCCAGGAGGTTTTAAAGACAAAAAAGGCAATAAAACAGGCTTTTTTAAATCAGATAAACAATGTAGGTTTTTCCTTAGTTGAAATTCTATCCCCCTGCCCTACTTATTGGAATTTATCCTGCAAAGAGGCATTAGACTGGATCAGGGATGTGATGGTAAAAGAGTTTCCCCTGGGAAGAATCAAATAAGAACAATGGTTCAGCTTTAGGAGAACCCCCATCATTCAGACTGTATCATAATGACAAAAATACCGTCATTGCGAGCCCTGCAAGCCAGAAGGCAGTGGTT
>JASEHM010000193.1 GCA_030018895.1 Candidatus Omnitrophota bacterium | reverse complement strand
AAAACGAATTTTTCATGCTGGCTCTGATTGCCAAATTTATCACTTATTCTTAAACAAAAGGGCTGCTCATACGGCAGCATCTTCTTTTCTTTCTTTAATTTTATAAGGTCTTTGCAAAAATCCTTCAAAAAACAAAAGGCGCATTTTTCTCCATAGCAATCCATCAATTGTCCCTTGCTAAGAAACCTATTAAACATGCCTCTGCGCCCCCCTACTTCATCATATAATTTAGCCGGATGCTGAATTAAGTATTCAAATCCTTCAAGATAGAGCGGGGGAAAACGGTTTGTCCAGATATGCAATCGCGGGTCCTCTGATAATATAAAAGCCCTATTCAAAAATTTAATTGATTTTTGAATATCATAGAAGAGAATATCCCTGTTGTCCCATGCCCGGCCAAATGGAATAACCTGCAATAGATCAAATTCATAGACTCCCAAATTAATAAAGAATTTTAAGATATCTGCCAATTGCCTTACATTAATCTTACTTATCACAATGTCAACGCTAACAATTAAACTTTTAATTTTTAAGGCATTAAGTAATCCTGCCAGTGACTGCTGAAAAGACCCGGAAATTTTTGTTTGCCTATCATGAAGCCTTCTATTATGGCCATGCATTGAAAAAGTTATTTCTGATATACCGCTTTTTACTGCTTGTCTTAAAAATTTAAAATAAGCAAACATCCGGCCATTACTGATAACCTGAATATGCTCGTACCCTAAATTTTTTGCTAAAGTTATAATATCAAAAAAAACCGGGTGAAGAGTTGGCTCTCCTCCGCTTAAAACAAGGCGCTTTATTCCTAAGCGCCTACCCTTTTGCAGATTAAGCCTGACCTTCTCAAAAGGAACCACGCTTCCATCCTGAGCCTCCTTATCCAGGCAAAAAAGACATTGATTATTACAGACTCGGGTCAATCTCACCCAAAGCCTTTTTTCCTGAACGATTGCTTCTTGTTTCTGAATTTCTGTTTTATGCATTTATTATCTCTTGCCGATGTTTTCTTTACTAATGAGACTGCGCAAGTCCGTATTTCGCTTATGTTCTTTAAATTTTATACCATTAGTTATGCAAAGCTCAATAACAGTACTTTGTTAAAAAATATTTTTAGTTCAGATTATACATTCGCAGCCACAAAACCGCCCCGCCTATGGCGGGAAGGAGCTTCATTCTTTTTTTCTATGCGCCGATACAATAACTGTATACAGCTCTTTGTTATACGGCCTGATAAAACTCTTCTCTATCAATAAAAAAATAATGCGTAGATATATTTCTCTTGCGGCCTATTAAAAGAAAGATGAATATATCTATCCGAAATTTTTATTTTTCCAAGACGCTTTAAGACGTAAATAGCATAAGGAAAGGCATCAATAATCCTCATACCGAATAATGCCTGAAATGGTTTTTGAGGAATTTTCGATTCCTTATCTAAATGATTTATAACAAACTTAATCATCGCCTCTTTTCTGCCCAATTTTCTACCTTCATATATTTCAATATCAGGCCTAAAGCGCGGCAATTGCTTAATTTGACGATACTCAAGCAAGCTATGAATATGCGATCTGGAAAATATCCCTATGCCAAAGGTACACCCTGCATATTCGCCAGAATAAGTCTGGGAAGAGTCAGAATCAAGATGCCCCTTATGCCGGAAACCCCAATGGAAACGGCTAGAGTCAAAAGAATCTGCGATATAGCCGAATCTTTGACTTAATACACGCATAATTTTTAATGCCTCTGCAATCATAACAGGATAGTGCTTCTGAAAATAGTCTCTACGGCTCATCTTTAAATGCTCTCGCAGATAATTATCGTTAGGCGGCATTAAACCATAAACAACAATATTATAAGGGTCTAATTTTGCAATTTCAGAAAAACTCCTTGCAAAATGCTCCAACGTATCCCCTGCAAGACCAGCTATTAAATCAATATTAATATCCTTAAAACCAATTTTTTTTGCCAGCATTATCGCTTTTTTAATACTCTTATAATCATAGTAATCCCTTTTATGAATTCTCAAAACACGGGTATTTAAAGTCTGCACGCCAAAACTGATTCTGTTAAACCCAAAACGCCTGAGCAAATGCAATTTTAACCCTCTTGTGCTGTGCGGATTACATTCGCTCGTCTTTTGGCTATCGCTATAAAATGAAAAATGCCTAAAAAGGTTTGTTAGAACCTTATCGAGCTGCCGGCTGGTTAAAATACTCGGCGTTCCGCC
>JASEHM010000192.1 GCA_030018895.1 Candidatus Omnitrophota bacterium | reverse complement strand
GATCGTCCGGTCAAGCCGGACGATGACATTAGAAATTAATGTTACAGTGTACTAGCAGCTAATTTGGACAGCAATGATGGTATAGGAAAGTAAAAATACTTTCCTAACCACTGAAACTTCGCAAGGAAGAGTTCTGAGTCCTTGACACTTTGTGTCAAGGACGAAGTTTCTTGTGTGAGGAATTTTAAATGAAGTTAATTGTCAAATTGACATTAAGCTCATTAGCAATTGCCTTAATGGTTGTTATTATTGGCTTTATTTTTGCGCGAGAAAGCCAGAAAATATTGAAAAGGTTTGTTATAGACAATTCAGTATTATTAGCTGATGAGATACTAAATAATATTGATAGAAGTATTTATGACAGAATTGAGGAATTCCAGATTGATTCTAATGACTTGGAGCTGCAAAAAGCAGTAAAAGAGTCAAATGAGGAATTTATGAAGATAGGCGATATTCAGGATTATATAGATGAAAAAAACAGAGAATGGATTTCTGTACCTAAGAAAGAGATAACCCCGTTTATGCAAGGGTTGATTGACAATAAATTATCAGAGCAGCTAAGGAGAAAAACAGATTCTTATGAGAAAGAATACGGCTATCAGATTATCCCTGAAGTATTTATAACAAATAGGTATGGGGCCAACATAGCGCAGACACAAAAGACATCTGGTTATTATCAAGGTGATGAAAAATGGTGGCAGGAGGCTAAGAGATTCGGTTTATATGTGGGAGATGTTGAGTATGATGAAAGCGCAGGTATTTATTCTTTAGCGTTTGGTATAAATATTATTGACGAAAACAATAATTCCTTAGGAATAATGAAGGTTGTTTTAAATATTAAAGAAACAATTGATATTCTTAAACAAGTAGGCCAGTATACGGCTTCAGGAGGCAAAGCGTGCGTGCCTATAAATTTGAGCTTGGTTACTAAAGAAAGAAGGATTATCTATACAATAGGGGAGCATAAGGTTTTTCAAGATGTTTATGAAAAGATAGACCATTCTTTGATAAAAGGAAGGAAGCCCTATTTTATACAGCAGACTGGTTTATCTGCTCAAGAAGAAGAGAAATTAATTATTTATACGCAATCAAGAGGTTTTAAAGATTATAAGGGCATGGGTTGGATTTTAATAATAGAGTATAAGATAAATGAGGTATTTGCTTCGGCGATTAAATTGAAAAATACTATATTAATTATGTCGTTATGTTTGTTAACGTTTTCTATAGTAATCGGTTTATTCATTGTCTGCTCAATCTTAAGACCTATTATGAAACTAATAGATGCTGTTGTTGAGATTGGCAAGGGGAAATTAGATACTAAGGTAGATATCAGCTCAAGCGATGAGATTGGCCAGCTCGCTAAAACATTTAATCAGATGGTTATTCAGCTAAAGACTGCTCAGGAGGAAATTATCCGCTCGGAGAAATTAGCTGTTTTAGGAAAATTAGCCGGTATAGTAAGCCATGAATTAAGGAATCCTCTGGCTGGGATTAGAAATGTAGCCTATTTTTTAAGGATGAAATTGCAAGGGGCTTTAGCGGATGAAAAAATAAAAAGACATTTAGATATTTTAGAAGAAGAGGTCAATATCTCTGACCGGATTATTGACAATATCCTGGTATTTAACAGGAAAAAAGAGCCGAGTTTAAGCAAGGCTGATATTCAAGATATAATAAAAGGGGTGATTGAGAAGATTAATGTGCCGGAGAACATAGAGGTAATTATAGAGGCTAAGCAAGATAGGATTGAGATTTTAGTTGATGAAATTCAAATAAGGCAGGTTTTTTCCAATATTATCTTAAATGCGATTCAGGCTATGCCTGATGGCGGAAAGCTAATAGTTGGAATACAGAGGACAGATGAGCAGTCATTAAGGTTTGTGGATATCTGTATTAAAGATACAGGAGAAGGCATAGAGCCTGAAAATTTGCATAAGATATTTGAGCCGCTTTTTTCAACTAAGGCAAAAGGAACAGGCTTAGGCCTGGCAATTTGCCAGAGTATTATTAAAGGGCATAATGGCCTAATTAGCGTAGAGAGTCAGCCGGAAAAAGGCGCGAGTTTTATAATCAGGTTACCAGCGCCTGTTCTCTAAACGGCCTATGCCGGATTCTGGATGAAGGCTGTATAAGGATGATTTAAGAAGTATTATCACTCGTGTCCAAATTAGACATTACTTATCGACGCGAAATGTATTTTGAGATATCAAATCTGTATACCCGCCCCCG
>JASEHM010000191.1 GCA_030018895.1 Candidatus Omnitrophota bacterium | reverse complement strand
ATTTATCTTAACGGTAGTTCTTCGTTCAAAAAAGGACTTATTGCGGAATTCTTGGTGATGGACTGATGGCTTTGCCAAAAGAAGAGTGATGTGATAGAATGGTGGCATGGGACGATTCAAAAAGTTATCACATGCGGTATACGATTGCAAATATCATATTGTGTGGTGTCCGAAGTATCGGTATCGGGTGTTACTGGAAGAGAAAGCGAAGTTTGTTGAGACGAGTGTGAGGATGTTGTGTGCATGAAAAGAGCTGGAAGTGGAGGCGTTGAATGTTCAGAGAGACCATGTGCATGTGATATTGGGAATTCCACCGAAGTATTCAGTGTCGGATGTGATGGGGATGTTGAAAGGGAAGACGGCGATCAAGATGTTTTAGAATTTTCCCGAGATGAAGAAGAAACCGTATTGGGGGAATCACTTTTGGGCGAGAGGTTATTGTGTGAGTACGATTGGGCTGGATGAGGAAAAGATCAAGAAATATGTGCAATACCAGGAAGAGCAGGAACGACAAGAAGAAGCTCAGCAAATGGAATTCGGCTTTTAGCCGAGGTTTTCAGGCCACCGCCTCTGGCGGTGGTAATTGACTTTACTGGATATTAATATGCCGGAAATAGACGGTAAAGTAATGTATGAGGTTATCAGGGAGTACGACAGGAACATGAAAATCATAGTTTCAAGCGTTTATCCTATTGAAGAACAGGTTCAAAGCATCTTAGGGGCTTCTGCGTATCACAATAAATCTCAAGGAGTTGATATACTCGTGGCTAAGATAAAAGAAGTATTAAATGACGAGGATGTCCGCAACGATTTCTCATAATAAGACCAAGGAGAGAAAATGACTATGCAAATTTTAGACCAGGCATTCTTCGGCAATCGCATTCTTGAATACCTTATTGCCCTATTGACGTTAATCTTGAGCTTGCTGTTTGTTAAGGTGATTATTCGCTCAATTGTAAAGCGGCTTAAGAAATTTGCCGAAAAGACCATCACAACTTTTGACGATCTATTAATAAAGATTATTGAGCGAATTGTTTTACCTGCGTTGTATCTTAGCTGTTTTTATTTAGGCCTGAAAACTTTGAAGATGCCCGCAGGCATGGACAGCGTGATTAACGCATTGCAGTTGGCTGTAGTCACCTTTTTTGCCACGCGCATAGTTATTGCGTTTTTAGGTTACGGCTTGAATTTATATCTATCCAAAAAGAAGGGAGATACCACGCTGGTGCGTAGCCTGGAGGGCATGCTTCGGATGGTTAAATTTGTGATCTGGGCGCTGGCTGTTATCATTTTCTTGGACAACATCGGCTTTAAGGTTTCTACGATTATTGCCGGTTTAGGTATCGGCGGTGTAGCGGTTGCCATTGCTGCACAGGCTCTGCTTAAGGACTTCTTCAGCTATTTTTCTATTGTGTTTGACCGTCCTTTTAAGTTAGGCGATTTTATTATAATCGGTGATTTTATGGGCACGGTTGAGCATATTGGAATCAAGACTACGCGCATACGCAGCTTAGGCGGTGAACAGGTGATATTTTCCAATACCGATCTTACAGACTCTCGTGTGCGCAATTATATGCTCATGGAAAAAAGGCGTGTACTATTTCGCATAGGCGTAACGTATCAGACTGTGCTTAACAAATTAAAGGAAATTCCCAAAATTATTGAGAATATCATTAAGAATACTAAAGACACGGCTTTTGACCGCGCTCATTTCTTTAGTTACGGCGATTTTAGCCTCATATTCGAGGTTGTTTATTACGTTATCGGCCCGGACTATAACAAATATATGGATATCCAGCAGCAAATAAATTTTGGCATCAAGGAGGAGTTTGAAAAGCAAGACATAGAATTTGCCTATCCGACGAAGACACTCTATATTCATAAGGCAGCAAAATGAAATTAGTATTGATTTTAATTTTAGTAGGCGTAGTTATTCTTGTGGCTTTTAGCGCCTCTGCATTAAGAAAAGAATTACAAGCCGCTAGAGAACATAGTATACGTTTAGAAGAGAGAAATGATAAACTACAGAGAGAATTAATGCGTTTAAGCAGAGTTAATCATGATAATGAGCAATTCCTGAATGAGCTAGAGCAAAGCTTCAGAGAATTAGAAAATAAGATGCCCATTGAAAACCTGGAAAGATATATTCCAAAAGAAATGCTAAAAGATATCAAGCCAATCATTGATAGGCTTCAACCCAAACTATGCAATAGAAAAAATTCTGGTATAATAAGAATTGTTTAACA
>JASEHM010000190.1 GCA_030018895.1 Candidatus Omnitrophota bacterium | reverse complement strand
GAACTGTTACAGATTGAAGAAAAAAAAGAAGAAGTTCTTGTTGCTCCAAAGTATAGTTTAGAGAAGACGCGCAATATTGGAATTATGGCGCATATTGACGCTGGAAAAACTACCTTAACAGAAAGGATACTTTTTTATACCGGTAAAACCCATAAAATAGGCGAGGTGCATGAAGGCGCAGCTATTATGGACTGGATGAAGCAGGAGCAGGAGAGAGGCATTACTATTACTGCTGCGGCTACTACTTGTTTTTGGAATGATTACCGGATTAATGTTATTGATACGCCTGGGCACGTAGATTTTACAGTTGAGGTTGAGCGTTCTTTGCGCGTCCTTGACGGAGCAGTCGCAGTTTTCTGCGCTGTAGGCGGGGTTGAACCGCAGTCAGAAACTGTTTGGCGCCAATCTGATAAATACAATGTGCCGAAGCTTGCTTTTGTAAATAAAATGGATAGGCCAGGAGCAGATTTCTTCGGTGTATTAAAGGGTATTGAGGATATCTTAGGCGCTAATGCTATACCTTTAGTAATTCCCATAGGGGAGGAAGAAAATTTTAAGGGTATAGTAGATTTGATTGAGATGAAGGCCTGCATTTATGAAGAAGATACCCAGGGAAAGGTCTTTCGCCTTGAAGATATACCAGAGGCCTTAAAAGAGGCAGCAGTTAAATACAGGCACCTGATGCTGGAGAAGGCAGCGGCTTTTGATGAAGGCTTAACCATAAAATTTTTGGAATCGCCGGATTCAATAACTCAAGAAGAATTGCGTCTTGTTATCCGACGGGGAACAATTGCTAATAAAATGGTTCCTGTGTTTTGCGGCACTGCCTTTAAAAATAAAGGCGTGCAAAAACTGCTTGATGCTGTAACTCTTTATTTGCCCTCGCCTTTAGATTTACCGCCAACGCAAGGACATGATATTGATGAGCCGGGAAAAATTATAAGCCGTATTCCTGATTATAAAGAACCATTAGCCGGCCTTGCCTTTAAAATACAGGCTGATCCTTTTATTGGAAAGTTGGTTTATACCAGGATTTATTCCGGGATTTTAAAAATCGGCTCATATGTGCTTAATGCCGTCAAAAATAAAAAAGAGCGGGTTGCCAGAATTGTGCAGATGCATGCCAATCAGAGAGAGAATATTGATTATGCATTTGCCGGAGATATTGTGGCAGTGGTAGGCTTAACTAATACAACAACCGGGCATACGCTTTGTGATCCTGATAATCCTATTTTGCTTGAAGAGATGAAATTCCCCAGCCCTGTTATATCCTTAAGTATTATGCCAAAGACCAGGGATGATCAGGATAAAATGGGTAGGGCACTAGCTAGGCTTTCCGAAGAGGACCCGACATTTGTGGTGGCCTCTGACGAGGAAACTAAAGAAACCCTGCTTATGGGGATGGGCGAATTACATTTAGAGATAATCGTAGACAGGCTAAAAACAGAATTTGGCGTGGGTGCGATTATAGGCCAACCCAAGGTTGCCTTTAGAGAGACTGTTCTAACTTCAGCTGACGCAGAAGGCAAATACATCCGGCAGACCGGCGGCCGCGGCCAATACGGCCATGTGGCGCTGGAGATTGCGCCTGCTTCTGCGCAAGAAGGGTTTCAATTTATTAATAGCATAAAAGGCGGCGCAATCCCTGCCTCCTTTATACCAGCAGTAAAAAAGGGGATTATTGGGGCAATGGAAAAAGGTGTTTATGCAGGGTATCCTGTTGTGGATGTTAAGGTAACCCTTGTGGATGGCTCTTTTCATGAAGTGGATTCTTCAGAGCTTGCTTTTAGAATAGCTGCCAGTATTGGTTTTAAGGAGGCATTTCTTAAGGCGCAGCCGGCGTTACTGGAGCCCGTTATGTCTTTAGAAGTAAATACCCCTGAGGAGTATCTAAATAGTATTATTGGTTATATCTGTTCCCGCAGGGGAAAGATTATGAATATTGATGCTAAGGCTAAGCAAAAAGTTATCTCTGCTGAAGTCCCACTTTCAGAGATGTTTGGTTATGTTACTAATATCCGTTCCCTAAGCAGCGGCCGCGCCAGCGCCACTATGGAATTTAATAAGTACCAGCAGGTCCCTTCTGAAGTCACCGCAAAAATCCTTGAAGAAAGGAAAAAACAGAAAGAAAATCCCGCTTAAAACATATACTGCCATTAGAACTTTTCTTGTTGTATTTCACCCTCATTTTTTATTGAACCCATTCAGTTCAAGTTGCTAATGCACAAAAGCATTAGTTTATAGTAAACGGT
>JASEHM010000018.1 GCA_030018895.1 Candidatus Omnitrophota bacterium | reverse complement strand
TATCTCAAAATACATTTCGCGTCGATAAGTAACGTCTAATTTGGACATGAGTGATTTTTTCTCTCTACCCTCTGCTCTCTACTCCCACAGCTATCTCTACCAATTTCTTAAATACCGCCTCATCCTTAACTGCCAAATTTGACAGAATTTTTCGGTCAATATTTACCTTGGCTTTTTTAAGGCCGTTCATAAAGTTGCTGTAAGTAATCCCTGCACAGCGGCAGGCAGCGTTGATACGAATAATCCAGAGCCGGCGGAATTCTCTTTTTTTGTTGCGCCGGTCGCGATACGCATACACAAGGCTGTGCATAAGGCTGCGCCGCGCCTGCTGAAATTGCTTACTTCTATCCCCCCACTGGCCTTTTACTTTTTTTAAAACCCTCTTTTTTCTTCTGCGCGTTGCAACACTGTGTTTAATTTTAGCCATTTTCTCACTCCATTTTCGTATTGTGTATCTTATGCTGCGTCATGCCTAAGGCAATACCTTTCGGCTTCGCTTGAACTTAAACGCAATACGCCAAATGCAGCACAATCTACAATCAACAATTTCATCCATACGGCAGCATTCTCTTAAGATACTGCGCCTGTCTTTTGTGCGCCAGGATAGCTTTTTTTCTTAATTTGCGCTTCCTTTTGCTGGTTTTACTTGAAGCAAGGTGACTCTTGCCGCAAGAATGATATTTTATTTTTCCTTTTTTGGTCAATTTGAATCTTTTTGCGATTCCTTTTCTGGTTTTCAGTTTTGGCATATCCCCCTCACTTATTTCGGTATAATTACCATGCTCATAATCTTACCTTCCATCATAGGCATCTTCTCAAGCTGGCCGTCATTCTGCGTATCCGCAATAAACCTGTCTATAATCTTTTTGCCTAAATCTATATGTTCCATCTGCCTTCCTCTAAAGAAAAGATTTATCTTGACCTTATCCTTTTTCTTCAAAAAGGCGATTACCTGTTTTAATTTTGTTTCGTAATCGTGATCATCAATATTAGGCTTAAGGCGTATCTCTTTTAAATGAACCTGATGCTGATGTTTTTTTGCCTCCCGCTCCTTCTTCTCCTGGTCATACTTAAATTTTTTGTAATCAATAATGCGGCAAACCGGCGGCACAGCAGAAGGCGCAACCTCAACTAAATCAAGCTCATGTTGATTAGCAACCTCCAGCGCCCTTTGAATTGACATAATCCCTAATTGATTCTCTTCTGGCCCAATAAGCCTTACCTGCGGAACACGGATTCTTTCATTGATACGGATAAATTTTTTTATAGCACACCTCCTTTTTTTTCTACCTCTTCCTTTATCTCTTTTATAAACTCTTCTAATTTTTTGCTTCCTTTATCCCCTTCTCCTTTTTTCCTTACAGAAACCGTTTCGGTTTTTTCCTCGCGCTGGCCTAATATCAAACAATAAGGTACCTTACTCAGTTCTGCTTCGCGTATCCTTTTATCCAGGCTCTCATTACGGCTATCTAATTCCGAGCGGATAAAATTATCTAAAAGCGCCTTTTTAACCTTTTGCGCGTAATTTTCCTGAGCATCCTTAATAGGAATCACTATAACTTGCGCAGGAGAAAGCCATAAAGGCAGCTGGCCGTTATAATGCTCCAGGAGCGCTCCACAAAAACGCTCAAGACTTCCTAAAATAACCCTGTGCAGCATAATCGGTTGTTTTTGATTTCCGTCAGAATCCACATAAACAAGGCCAAATCTTTTAGGAAGCGCAAAATCACATTGTATGGTTGCGCACTGCCAGCTTCTCTTCAAGGCATCTTTAAGTTTTATATCAATCTTAGGGCCATAAAATGCGCCGTCTCCTTCATTTATATCATAAGCCAGCCCTCTTTCCTCTAATACACCCTTAAGCGCCTCAGTCGCGCTTTGCCAATCAGCTTCAGAGCCGATATATTTTTCCGGCCGCGTGCTTAATTCTATCCCTACATCAAAAAATCCAAAAACCTTCATCGTATCAAAAACAAGGTCAATAATAGCTTTTATTTCATCCCGCAGCTGTTCGGGCGTGCAAAAGATATGCGCATCATCCTGAGTAAAACCGCGCACGCGCAAGAGCCCATGTAAAACGCCTGCTTTCTCATGACGGTAAACCGTACCCAGCTCAAAAAATCGCAAAGGCAATTCGCGATAACTACGGGTCTTTGATTTATAAATTAAAATATGGCCCGGGCAATTCATTGGTTTTAACACAAACTCTTTATTCTCTATCTGGAAGGTATACATATTCTCTTTATAATAATCATAGTGGCCGCTTGTTTTCCAGAGTTCTGCCTGCATAATGTGCGGGGTAATTACCATCTGATATCCGCGCTTTAGGTGTTCTTCTTTTTCATAATCCTCAATAATCTTTCGTAAAATTGCGCCTTTAGGATGATAAAAGACAAGGCCTGAACCTGCCTCTTCCTGATAAATATCAAAAAATCCTAATTGCGGCCCGATTTTTCTATGGTCGCGCTTTTTTGCCTCCTCTATATTTTTTAAATATTCGTCTAACTCTTCCGGGGTTTGGAAACAAGTGCCGTATATTCTTTGCAACATCGGATTTGTTTCTATCCCATGCCAATATGCGCCGGCAACTGAAAGCAACTTAAAGGCCTTAATTTTACCTGTTGATTCTATATGCGGCCCGCGGCATAAATCAATAAAGCTCTCGCCGGTTTTATAAATGGAAACTTTTTCATCCGGAATCCTAGAGATAAGTTCCACTTTGTAAGGCTCTTCTAATTTTGTAAATAGCCCTGCTGCCTCTTCTTTAATGAATTCTTCTTTTAAGAATGATTCATTTCTGGCAATTATTAAGCGCATCTGCTCTTCTATTCTTTTTAAATCTTCGTCGGTAAATGGCTCTTTTTTATCAAAATCATAATAAAAGCCGTCTTCAATAGAAGGGCCAATGCTTAATTTTGCCTCAGGCCATATTTCCTTTACTGCCTGAGCCATCACATGCGAGCAAGAATGTCTTAAAGTTGCTAAATACTTCTCAGTTTCCATCGGATTAACCTGGTTCGTCTTGATGAAGCCCTTAAAATAAATTCATGCGCTTGCCGCAGCCACTCTAATTTTTTCTTCGGCGGTATGCGCATAAACTTTAAAAGCCGCTCTTCTTCAGTCTCCCATCTAAAAATCATAATGTTTTCTTAACTTCTTTATTTTTTTAATTCTTCTATTTTAATAATGGTGGGCGGTACAGGACTCGAACCTGTGACCTTCACAATGTCAATGTGACACGCTAACCAACTGCGCCAACCGCCCGTAAATCTTGGCTTAAGAATCCCTGCCCTCGGCTTTGCCGCGAGGCGAGCCGTATATCCCTGCAATTAAAATTCCTTGGCAAAGACTAACAAGCAGAAAACTAATTATCCAGTATATTACTACTGTCGGATTCATTACGGTACACAGCCCCGTTATAAAAACCCCTGGTAGTGTTGCGGTCAGCCAGATAAATAGCCCTAACCAAAAACCCTTTATAACACCCTTGCCCGGAAGGCTTTTGTGAATTATGGCGTAAAAAAACGCCCAGAAAAATACGCTTATGAATTCCGCGGCATTCATTAACCCAAAATTCATCTGTTCCGGCTTCTTCCAAATCATCACCGGTTCTAATTTATAAACCCAGTTAAACAACCACCCGCAGGTCAAAAACCCCCAGATGATTTTTAAAATACTCGTCACAATTGTCGCTAAAACAATTCTTCCTGTTTTCATTTTTCCTTAACCTCCTTTCTTTAATCTCAAAAGTTGCCCTAAAGCGTATGTTCGCACTCTACGCCCTTTTTCTTAACTCTTAATTCTTCATTCTTAATTCTGTTTTATTGCCGGGGGAGGGAGTTGAACCCTCACGCCCTTACGGACAACGGATTTTAAATCCGTATCGTCTGCCATTCCGACACCCCGGCAAAATGAAGCTCCTCCCCGCTCATAAAGCGGGGCGAATGTATCAAGAACAGTCTTGCTTTTGCTCCACCCCCTATATGAATTGAAGCATTCTCTTGCTAATTTTATTTTTCTATCTAAACCAAAACAGTTTTTATAATAACATTGCCCAACAATCTCCCGTGCAGCCATTTTACCATATTTTAATACCCAAGCATTAGTTGCATTTTTATGCATCTTGCCACGAACTTTTAATAATTGTTCTGCTGTATTGTTTAACCAGTGAATAAATTCTTTAGAGCCTGAATAAATTCTCAGGCTCCACTGTTCTTTGTTGTTAAACGGATGTACCCATCGACGGATACCTCCATCACCATCTACCAAACCTCTAAAGAAATCAACAAAGGTTTGCTTAGGAACATTGAGACTTTTTAAGCTCAAAGATTTGTTTGGCGTTAAACCTATTAATATTAAAAATTCATAAAAATTCTTATTGGAGAATTGTAAGTAATATGCCTGATTAACTCTATCTTTATTTTTAATGCCGATTTTGTTCGTTAAACCCAACTTATCTTTTAATTTACTCACAAATTCATAGTTTTTAGAAGTGATATCAATGTGCCTACCGTCCGACGATAAGCATCCATCGCTAGTAATTAATCCTACTAAATACCAAAGATTCGGCCCTTCAATTTTTAATTCTTTCCTTCTGTATGCCATTCCACCACTTGCCCGTAAAACTCAAGGCGACGAGCGGATTCGAACCGCTGAATAGCTCTTTTGCAGAGAGCTGCCTTACCACTTGGCTACGTCGCCACAACTCAACGACTCAATGACTCAAGTATTTTTTCACTTCCTTTATTATCGTCTCTACCTCTGCCAAGCAGCCAACTCCTGTCTTGCCACAGGCAAATTTGCCTTTTTTTGGCGCAATAAATTTATAACCCAGAGATTTTAATTTTTGAATATTTACCTGTGTGATTTTGTTCAAATACATATTCTCATTCATTGCCGGCGCAAACAAAACCGGTGCCTTAGCTGCTAAAACTATACAAGTCAGTAAATCATCCGCAATACCGCTTGCAATCTTGGCAATTACATTAGCGGTTGCCGGCGCAATCAACACGCAATCCGCCTTATCTGCTAATGTTATATGCTCTATCTCCCAGCTTTGCGGAGGATCAAATAAACCGCAGTATACTTTATTTTGCGAAAGGCTCCTAAATAACAGCGGCTTAACTAATTCTTCCGCCTCTCTAGTCATCACCACAGAAACGCAAAAGCCTTCATCCTTTAGCCTGCGCACAATATCACAGGCCTTATAAATAGCAATACTCGCGCTCACGCCTAAGATAATATTTTTTTCCTTAACCTTAGCCATATATTCTTTAAGATCCAATTCAATTTAGAATGTAAAACTAATCTCCTGCCTTTGCCTGCTTGCATTGCACTTTGCCTATAGCAATCTCCTCAAGTGCAATAGTAGAGGGCCTGGCAAATAAACCTGCCTGCGCTGTTCTTGACTGGCTTTCAGCAATCTCTATCGCCCTCTTTGATGCTAAAATAACCAATTTATAAATTGAACCATTACAGTTAGCTAAAAGATTGTCTCTAAAAAAGTAACCCATATTTCACCTCTTTTTGTATATTTCACTCAACACAATACCCTGCAATTCTTTTATCGCAAGGCCTAAATCTTTATTAAAAATACGATAGTCGTATTTGCGCGAAAACAAAAGCTCATTATTTGCAAGCTTAAGCCGTTTTTTTATTTCCTCCTTTTTTGTTTTATTGCAGCGCGCCTCTATTCTTTCTCTTAACTCTGAAATAGAAGGAGGGACAATAAAAATCGTCACTGTTGTTTTTGGATAAAGCCGTTCTATGCTTAAAACACCCTTTTCATCCAGACAAAGAATAATGTTTTTCCCTTGCCCTAACTGCCGGGTTAGAAATTCTTTCGGCGTCCCATAATAGTGATCCAGATATTTTGTCCATTCAACTATTTCCCCTGCTGCTTTTCTTTGCTTAAACTCTTTTTCAGAAATAAAAAAATAGTCTTTATCTTTCCTTTCCCTTAAGCGCCTTGGCCGCGTGGTAAAAGAAATAGACTTTATTAATTTATTTCCTAATTTTTTATTTCCAAGGATTTTTTTAAGCAGGGTGGTTTTACCTGAACCCGACGGCCCTGAAACCGCAAAGATTACCCCTCTTCTCTTTTGCTCTCTGTTCTCTGCTCTCTGTTCTCTCACTCTATATTCTGCACTTGTTCCCTAAGTTTTTCAATCTGGCTTTTTATTTCTACTGCCTTAGAGGAAATCTCAGAGTCAAATGTTTTAGCTGCCATAGTATTTGCCTCCCGCTGCATCTCTTGGGTAATAAAATCCAGCTCCTTGCCCACAGGCCCTGTCTTAAGAAGCCTGCTGATAAAATTCCCGATATGAAAATTCAGCCTCTCTAACTCCTCTGAAATATCCGCATCTTTTAGAAAAGCGGCCCGTTCCTCATTTGTCTTGATTGCGCTGATTTTATCTTTAGCCGCTTTTTCAAACCTTTTTGCAATAAACCCCGTGCTCACCTTTATCGCCTCTGACCTATTCCTTAAATAAACAAATAAGGCCTTCCCTTCTTTTGAGCGCATCTCCATCAGGGCATCTAGCGCCCTTTTTAACAATACCTTTATAATTGGCCAGCTGTTTATTTTGGAGGATTTTTCTTCTTGCAAAGATAAAACCCCGGGCAAATTTATTAATGTATTAATGCTAATATTATCTTGAATCTGAAATTCCTTTTTAACTCCGTGTACCATTGAAATATATTTCTTAAGAAGGATTTTATCAATAAAAACACCTGCTGTATGAGCGCCTGATAAAGCTAGCACGCAGGTAACCCTGCCCCTCTTAATCTGCGACTCAATTTCTTTTTTTACTTTATCTTCCAAAGACAAAAAACATTCCGGTGAATGTATTACTGTCTCTAAAAATTTATGATTTATACTTCTTATCTCAATACGAATTTTCCCAAAAGGCTTAATCTTCTGTTCGCTTGAGCCAAAACCAGTCATACTGCGAATCATATATTCTCCTTTTATAGCCAAACCCTTTCCTTATGCTCTTTATACTCTTTTTCTGTAATTTCCTTTACCGGATATAAATCCACAATAACCTCATCAGGCTTAAACCAGAGCTTTATCTCTCTTTTTGCTTCATCCTCGCTACTTGATACGTGAACAACATTTTCATAAACACCTGCGGTAGTAATTCTTCCATAAGAGCCCCTTATAGAAGTAGATTCTGCTTCTTCCGGGTTAGTAGTACCGGCAAGCTCCCTACATTTATGTATAGCGTTTTCCCCCCAATATACAAGCGCCATTACCTTGTAGCGATCATGCAGTTCCCCACGGATATATCTTATCAATTCATTAAAAAATGGTTTTTCCTTAAGATGCTGGTAATGCTTTTTAGCTAAGCTCTCAGATACCCGCGCCATCTTCGCCGCTACAATTTCAAGTTTTGTCTCAGAAAGCCGTGTTAAGATATTGCCTGTTAAAGATTTTTTTAGGCCATCGGGCTTTATAAGAATTAACGTTGCTTGATTCATTTTGTTAGGCCTCCTTTTAAACTGCTAAAAATACGCTTCAACATAAAAGAGAAAAATCTCAACCCAAAACTCGATCTTTATATTTTAACACACTTGCCAACGTCAACGGATTAGAATCCTCAATATCAACCGAGCTCCAGGCATCCATCATATAACGTTCAATATAAGTATAAGGGAGGTATCCGTATCCTTTATCTCCCCATTTGCCCGACCAGGAATTCTTAAACTTGACTAACCTCTTTTCTTCGTCGTATCCTATTGCGCAAATAGCATGGCCGCCTAAAGTTCTTTCGTCTTTCTTAGGCATGGCCACGATTCCGGTCTTGGTTTTAAGCATTCCCTTAAAAACCTGAATACCTAAAACCGCAGGCCCTTTTGAGCTCAAGCTCATGCGCAGTTCATTAAGATTAAGTATGCGTGCGTAAGTTATAATACAAAACTTTTTCGCATTGGCTGAGGCGCCCTTTTTAGGTTTATCTTCCTGATGCGGTTTGTATGGCCAAAATTTCTCCTGACAGACGCCGAGCTTTTTAAGCGCCTGCATAGCTGCGCGGATAGTAGTCCCTTCTAATCCCGGCGCGCCGTCAATCTTTTTAGCTTCTGCGTAAACAAAACGCGGAGAAAGCCCCACCAACTTTTCATAATCTAAAATTTCCTGGTATTCTTTCATTCCCACTGCTACTGCAAATCCAACGCAAGTTCCCTCGTCTCCTTGATCTTTTACAGGCGACATCTTATTAACATAATCAACCTTTTTCGGTAATTTTACTATTGGCAGATATGGCCGTATCAAATAATCTCTGTCATCAAATTTATCTCTTATGCAACCTAATCTATTCATTCCCTTAGCGCTTTGTCTGCTAAATAAGAATTGCTAAAACGCAAATGAATACGGATTTTGAGGCGCGAATGAACGCGAATTTATTGCGAATAAACGCGAATGAATCCAAAATTAGCGTTCATTCGTTTAAAATAAACTTTTTACGGCCGATAACTTTTTATCCACTTCTGAATTTTAGGATCATCCGGATTATGCGAAAGATAATCCTTTTTTACAAGGCTATTAAATTCTTCATAGGGATCATTTTTATCTCCCGCCTTACGCAGATGCTTTTCATCGTTCAGATATAGATATAAAATAATCTTAGGCTGGTTAGAAAAACAAAAAAATAGCCTATAACGTTGCAGGCCTTGTTTATAACGGCGAAATTTTTTAAGGTTACCGGTTAAGCGATATTCCGGCCGGTTTGGATCTTGAGGGATAATTTCTAAATCAGCTTCGCGGATACGATAAGCAAGTTTTACAATTTCGTGTTGCCTAAATTCTTCTTTACTAAGTTTGCCATGTAGTTCTTGAACTTGCTCTTTTAGTTTTACTATCCGCTGGAAATAAAAATCATGGTACTTCAAAAGGTAATTACTCTTCATCAGCTGTAACTCCCTTAAGAAGCACGCCCCATTCTTTATCCCAAACCTTTTTTGCTTCGCGAAGTTTTTCCGGATGCTTCATCGCGTCAACTGCCAGAGCATTAACAAATTCAGCAAACAAAGGATCTGATTCGATATTGTCTAACTCTGTTTTAGGATGAACATTTAATCCTCTCGGCGTACTCTCTAAAATAACTTCAGTAGTAGCCCCAATTCTTTTAACAAAATCCATTGGGACATCCAGCGCGTAACTGCCGCCATGTTTAAATAATCTTCTCACCATTACACTCATAGTAAATTCCCCCTTTCACTATAAGTATACACATATATATATACTTTGTCAAGTTTTTTCTTAGATAATTTTAACGGCCTTCATCCCCAACGTCGCAAAAGTAGTAACAGTTCAGCTTCCGGAAGTTCTCGCCTCCCGTTTTTGTCATGCCCGTGA
>JASEHM010000189.1 GCA_030018895.1 Candidatus Omnitrophota bacterium | reverse complement strand
CAGAATGTCAATAATTTGTGTCACAGTGTACTAGCAGCTAATTTGGACAGCAATGTTGATAGAACATTATGGACGAGGATATTCTGACGATTTCTCCTGCCAGATACGAGCATCCAGAGATTACAAGGGATGTGCAAGAAAAAATTAATAGATTACGAATGATAACAAGTTCTATTGAACGGAATCTAATACAAAGTCCCGGCAAAGGGGCAAGGATAGAAAATCTTAAGATAGATTACGAAAAGAGCCTGAATGATACGCAGTACATTGCCGCGACAACTATTGATGGCCCTTTCTTAGTAATCGCCGGAGCCGGGAGCGGAAAAACAAGGGTCATTGTTTACCGAACAGCTTTTTTATTAGAAAATAAGGTATTGCCTCAGGAAATACTTCTTTTGACTTTTACAAGAAAGGCCGCTAATGAGATGCTTCTAAGGGTAGGCGTTTTATTAGCTGATAGCCGGCATGAAAAGGTAATGGGAGGGACATTCCATTCCGTTGCCAATTATTTATTACGCAGGTATTCTAAAACGCTAAATATCTCTCCTAATTTTACGATTATTGATACTGTTGATTCAGAAGATATAATAGGGCTACTTACGGCTAAGATGCATTTTCAAAAAAGGGATAGGGCATTTCCCCGTAAAGGCCAGGTTCAAGAAATAATTTCAAAAGCCAGAAATTGCAATATTCAAATTAAGGCAGTTATTGACCGTGAATTTGACGGACTAACTGAATTCATCAGCAATATTGAATTAATAGGGAAGGCGTACTCAGAGCATAAAAAAGCCAGTAATCTTTTTGATTATGATGATTTAATGGAATTTTTTCGTGATTCCTTAAGAGATAATCTTCAGTTTCGCGAGAGTATCCATGAGAATTTCCGATATATTATGGTTGATGAATTCCAAGATACAAATACTATTCAGAAGGAAATCGTTGATTTAATTGCCCAAAGGCACCGTAATATTATGGTGGTGGGCGACGATTCGCAAAGTATCTATTCGTTTCGCGGGGCGAATTTTGAAAATATCCTGAGGTTTCCGGAAACATACCCTGATTGCAGGTTTGTAAAAATTGAAGAGAATTACCGAAGCAGCCAGGATATTTTGGATTTTACTAATTCTGTTATAGAGAACGCAAAGTTAGGATATAAAAAGAAATTATTTTCAACTAAAGCATGCTTTGGCAGGCCTATTGTTAAAAAGTTTGACAGCCTTGAACAAGAGGCAGAGTATATTGTTTCAAAGATACTTAAGATTAAAGAAGAGGGTGTTTCTTTAAATCAGATCGCTGTGCTTTACCGCGCCTCTTTTCATAGTAATTTTATTCAAGCCGAGCTTTTAAAGAGAGATATTCCGTATGTGGTTTTTGGTGGTATCCGTTTTATTGAGCGCAGGCACGTCAAAGATATTATCGCTTATTTACGGGTTATCTTTAATCCCAAAGATTCAGTTTCATGGATGCGTATCTTGAAGCTAATCCCGGGCATCGGAGATATTACAGCCGGCAAAATCTTGGATTGTATACAAAGCCTTGACAACAGGATTATTTTAGGTGACTCTTTAAAGCATAAGTGCTTGCAGGAGGTTAAGAAACTCGAAGACATTTTAAATCATTTGTCTAAAACAGAAATCGCAATATTTGACAAGATAGGTATCTTAAAAAAATATTATTCACCTATTTTAAAAAGGATGGAAAGCGATTATGAAACAAGGTTAAAGGATATTGATACTCTTTGCAGGTTTGCTGATAGGTATGATAATTTAGAAAAGTTTCTTTCAGATTTTACTTTAGACCCTCCTTCAACCAAATATCAAAATCAGACAAACCCATTTATTGATGAGATTAAAAGCAAGCCGTTGGTTCTTTCAACTATTCATTCGGCAAAAGGCCTTGAATGGGACAGTGTATTCATTCCGCATCTTTTAGACGGCCTTTTTCCGTCTGTTAAGACTATCGAGGATATTGAAGAAATAGAGGAAGAGCGCCGTCTGTTTTATGTTGCATGCACCAGGGCAAAACAAAGACTGTATTTAACCATGCCTTCATATATTGCCTCATGGAATGATTTTTTTTCACTTCCTTCAAGGTTTCTTGCTGAGGTTAGAAAAGAGAAGTACACAGATTAACGCAAATTCTATTCACTTGCGCGGTGGATAGGCCCATTAAAATCTGCGTAATCATTTTTTATGAAAGAACATTGCTGTTTAAATTAGCTACTAGAGTGTCATTCCCGCAATCTTTAAGCGGGAATCCACGACGAG
>JASEHM010000188.1 GCA_030018895.1 Candidatus Omnitrophota bacterium | reverse complement strand
TCGTTCGCTCCTCGCAATGACGAAAAACACGAATTGCGACACAGTCTGAATGACGGCTAATTTGGACAGTAATGATTATAATTATTTAAGAACTCTTTCTTAAACTCAGCAAACCCATCCTGTTGAATTGCCTTTCTAATCTTACGCATTAAATCTAAGTAAAAATGTATATTATGCAGTGAGACTAAACGCATGCCCAATATTTCTTCGGTATTAAACAAGTGGCGCAGATACGCGCGGCTGAAATTTTTGCATGCGTAACAACTGCACTCTTCATCCAAAGGCCTAAAATCTTCTATAAAAGGCGCGTTTCTTACAACAAGCTTTCCTTTACTTGTAAAGGCAGTGCCATTTCTTCCATAACGCGTAGGCACCACACAATCAAACATATCAATACCTAACCCTACTGCCTCAATAACATCACCAGGCAAACCCACACCCATAAGATAACGCGGTTTTTCAATTGGCAATAAATCAGCGCATAGACCTACAATATTATATCTTAAACTCTCTGGTTCGCCAACCGAAATTCCACCTAAGGCAAAACCTGAGAAATCTAAATCTAGAAGCTGTTTTGCGCAAATCTTGCGTAAATCCTCATAAGTTGCGCCCTGGACAATCCCAAATAATAATTGCCTCATGTATCCGTCGTTTAAGCTGGCAAGAAAACGCACAGCAGATAAAGAACGTCTTGCCCAATCAATTGTTCTTTTCATCGCCATTTCAGCATGGTCTTTTGAACAAGGATAATGCACGCATTCATCTAAAGGCATAATAATATCAGAGCCTAAATCTTTTTGAATCCGGATAACATCCTCAGGGGTTAAAAAATGCCTCTGGCCGTCTATATGAGACTGGAACTCAACACCTTCGTCATTAATCTTTCTTAAAAGGGCTAAACTAAATATTTGATAACCACCGCTGTCAGTAAGTATTGGCCCATCCCAAGACATAAAGTTATGCAAAGAGCCTGCTTTCTTAATTACCTCAACCCCAGGCCTTAAAAAAAGATGATACGCATTAGAAAGTATAACTTCTGCTCCACTCTCTTTAAGCTCTAAAGGAGAAAGCGCTTTAACTGTTCCTTGCGTTCCAACAGGCATAAAACAAGGTGTATCTATTGTGCCACGGATAGTAATTAATTTACCTAAACGCGCTTTGCTATGCTTATCTTGATGAATAAGACTAAACATCTGCCTCCTGCTCTTTGTGTCGTTGCGAGGATCAAATTATCAACATCGCATCCCCATAACTATAAAACCTGTATTTCCTATTGATTGCTTCATTATACGCTTTCTTAATAAGATTTTCTCCTGCAAAAGCACAGACAAGAATATACAGGGTTGTGCGGGGAAGATGAAAATTAGTTAAGAGACAATCAACTGTTTTAAATTTATAACCTGGATATATAAATAAATCCGTCCATCCTTCTTTCTTCCCTGTTTCTAAGGTGCGCAGAGTAGTTGTCCCTACGCTGAATACACGATTTTTCTTAAGCTGCGCCTCTTTAAGCAAATTTATTGTTTCCTCAGGCACCTTAAAATATTCGGGCTCCATTTTATGCTGCATAATATCATCTGTTTTCACGGGCCTAAATGTCCCATACCCTACATGTAAGGTTATATAAGCGGCCAGAACGCCGGATAACCTTAGGCGGAGGAGTAACTCTTCGGTAAAATGCAGGCCCGCAGTAGGAGAGGCAATGGCGCCCGGCTCTGACGCATAAACAGTTTGATAAGAGGCAGTATCTAACATTTCAGGGCTTCTTTTTATATAAGGAGGCAACGGCATAACCCCGAGATTATAAACAGAATCCAAATCTTTCACGTCAAAAACAATCTCACCTTTAGAGCAAACCACGGCGCTTAATTTACCATTATCAAAGGTTACTTTTTCGCCGAGCCGCAGCCGCGATGGTTTTATTAAGGCATCAAAAACCAAATTAGACTTGTGCCTAAGAAGCAGGATTTCTACCTTACCGCCTGACAGCCTCGTGCCTCTTAGCCGGCATGATAAAACCTTGGTATTATTTAAAACAATCAGATCGCCTTTATTAAAGTAATCAGTGATATCCTTAAAAATGCGATGTTCAATTGTTTGTTTTTTTCTGTTCAAAACCAAAAGCCGGGATGTATCACGCTCTTTTAAAGGATACTGGCTAATTAATTCCTTTGGCAGATCATAATCGAAATCCGATAATTTTAACATAATTCTACCCTAACTAATGGTTCAGTTCAAGTTGCTAATGCACAAAAGCATTAGTTTATAGTAAACGGTTGTAT
>JASEHM010000187.1 GCA_030018895.1 Candidatus Omnitrophota bacterium | reverse complement strand
ACGGGCATGACAAAAACGGGAGGCGAGAACTTCCGGAAGCTGAACTGTTACTAAACTGCTACATACAAACGCAAAAAATAAATAATCCTAATAGTTAAATCCATGCCTAAATTAGGTGTAAATATTGACCATGTGGCAACCTTAAGAGAAATACGCGCCTCCCTTGAACCTGAGCCTGTATTTGCCGCTTTTATCCTTGAATCAGCAGGAGCAGATTCAATCGTCGTGCATCTAAGGGAAGACCGCAGGCACATAAAAGAAAGAGACCTGGACATTCTAAAAAAAGTCGTTAAGTCAAAATTAAATTTAGAGATGTCTGTTTCTGATGAAATTACTGATATTGCCTGTAAAATAAAGCCTGATCAAGCCACGCTTGTGCCGGAAAAAAGACAAGAGATAACCACTGAAGGCGGTTTAGATATCCTGCCTAATTTTAAAAAAATAAAGACTGCTATAGCAAAATTAAAAAAACAAGACATAGAAGTAAGTTTATTCATTGATCCGGATAAAAATCAGATTGATGCCGCAAAAAAAATTGGCGTCAATATGATAGAACTGCATACAGGCAGATATGCCAATGCAAAAAAAAGTACTCTGCAGAATAAATATTTTAAAGAAATCTTAGATGCAGTTAATTATGCCAGAAAAAAAGGCTTAATAGTAAATGCCGGCCATGGCCTAGATTATTATAACGTATCACGGATTGCCAAAATAAAAGGAATAGAAGAATTAAATATTGGTTATTCTATTGTCTGCCGGGCAGTTCTAGTAGGATTAGATCGCGCGCTGCGGGAGATGAAGGCGTTAATATGATGCTTTGTCTACTAAATAAGAATTGCTAAAACGCGAATAAACGCTTTAACGCGAATAAACGCTAATTTTAAACGAATAAACGCTAATTCGGATATTCGCGTTTATTCGTGTTAAGTATCATACCTTTATTTAATTGATAGGACAATATGATTATCGGAACAGGCATAGATATAACCGAGGTTAGACGCCTGAAACAGGCAGTAGAAAGATGGGGTGACGATTTTCTAAACCGTATTTTTACCCAGAGAGAATTAGAAAACGCAAAAACCAGAGGCAGCCTATACCAACATCTTGCAGGAAGATTTGCGGCAAAAGAAGCAGTTTTTAAGGCGCTGGGTGATAAAAATCTGACATGGCAAGATGTGCAGATTCTAAATAATAAAGACGGTAAACCTTGCTGTGTAATCCTAAATGGCAAGGGAAAAAAAATAGATGCCCATATTTCTATCTCACATGTAAAAAATTATGCGGTTGCCAACGCTATTATTACGCAGAAAACCCAATAGCCACAAAGGCTTTTTTGGGCATATTTTTATTTTAGGGGGCTCAAAAAGATTTTCCGGAGCAGCTGTATTGTGCGCTGAAGCAGCATATCGCTCAGGCGCTGGCTTAGTTACCTTAAGCAGCCCTTTTGGCATAACTCAAGCAATAATAAAAATAAAACCCAAAGAAGTAATGCTACTTCCTTTGCCTGAAACAAAAAGTGGCAGCTTTAGCTTTAGCGGTTATAAAAGAATAGAAAATTTTCTAAAAGATGTTAATATATTAGTAGTTGGGCCAGGGCTTACCCAAGACAAGTCAACTCAAGGGTTAGTGCGAAAATTAATCGCAAATACTAACAAGCCCATAGTAATTGATGCAGACGGCCTTAATGCATTAGCAGGGCATTTAGATAGTGTTAAGGCGTCAAGGCGTCAAGGCGTCAAAGATATAATAATTACTCCTCATCCCGGAGAAATGTCTTGGCTCTTAGGCACAAGCGTAGAGGAGATTCAAGGTAAAAGAAAACAAACCGCTAAAAAATTTGCTAAAGATTATAAGGTTACAGTTGTTTTAAAAGGCCATAATACGATAGTTACTGATTACCAGAATAACTTCTATATTAATAAAACCGGCAATCCTGGAATGGCAACAGCAGGAAGCGGCGATGTTTTAACCGGAATAATCGCGGCTTTTTTAGGCCAAGGCCTAAGCACCTTTGAAGCAGCAAAATATGCAGTTTATTTGCATGGCTTAGCCGGAGATTTAGCGGCAGATGAGAAAACCCAACTTGGCATGATTGCTTCGGATATTATTAAGAAAATTCCGGAGGCAATTAGATTAAGTTCATAGTAAACGAATATTGCTGGCGTAGCTCAGTCGGTAGAGCAGCTGTTTTGTAAACAGCATGTCGGGGGTTCGATTCCTCTCGCCAGCTTTTTTTAAAGGTAAAAACATTACTGTCCAAATTAGCTACTAGTACATTGTAACATTAGTTTTTAATAGCTCGTTGTCATTGTCCGGCTTGACC
>JASEHM010000186.1 GCA_030018895.1 Candidatus Omnitrophota bacterium | reverse complement strand
ACGCTTTAACGCGAATAAACGCTAATTTTAAACGAATAAACGCTAATTTTGGATTCATTCGCGTTTATTCGTAATAAATTCGCGTTCATTCGCGTTAAGTATCATGCCTTTATTTAATTGACAGGATGTTATGGGAAATTTAAAAAAAATCTTAGTTATAATTTTAAGGGTGGGTATAAGCCTCACCCTGCTTGTTTTTTTGTTTAGGCAGGTGGATAGAAAAAGCCTCTTTGAGATTATAAAAAAAACAGATAAGTTTATTTTATTTACAGGGTTCTTTACTTTTTTTAGTGGTTATGTTTTTGCGCTCCTGCGCTGGGAGATGCTGCTTAGGGCGCTGAATTTCAGCCTTTCTTTAAAAAGGGTAGTCATTTCTTTTTCCAGCGGCATATTTTTTAACTTGTTCCTGCCTTCAACAATAGGCGGAGACCTGATGCGCAGTCTTGATTTGGCAGCGCATACAAAACGGCCAAAAGAGGTTGTTGCTACTGTTTTGCTTGACAGATTAAGCGGTTATACAGGTATGGTTTTATTAGCTTTGATATCTTTGGGTATTGGCTATAAGTTTGTTTGGGAGAAAAGCATTATTCTGCCTGTAGCAATAATAACAACATTATTAATTATTATCTTATTTTTTCTTTTTAATAAACACGCCTACATAGGAGTAAGCAGGCTGATACATTCTCCTATGGCAGGCGGGCTAAACAGATTAAAAAACCAGATAAGGAATTTTCATAAGGAGCTTCATTATTTTAAGCGGCATAAAGGCGTAATTTTAAATAATGTGCTGTTTTCAGTTCTTATCCAGGCAATTACCCCTTTAGCTTTTTTTCTGATTGCTCTCTCCATGGGCATAAGGCTTAACGCCATTTATTTTTTTGTATTCCTGCCCATTATTACCGCTATTAGTTTACTGCCTGTGTCCATAGGAGGCTTAGGCTTAAGGGATGCTGCCACAATATACTTTTTTGCCAAGGCAGGCTTAGGAAAGGATACGGCATTTGCGATGTCCTTAATAAACTTTTTCTTTATTTTGGCTGTAGGTGCGCTTGGAGGCTTGGTTTATGTCCTTGCAATATATTATCGACGGCTGCAACATCATACATCATCCGCTATACATAAAACTTAATCCTGGTAAAAATAATGATTCAAGGCTTGCATTGTTAGATTTTATCCGTTTTAGCGGTTATTGCGTAAGCGGAAAAAATAAGGTAACTGTTGTGTTTGATGGTTATGCGCAGCGACAGAGCCTTGTTTTATCGGATTCAGAAATCAGGGTTATTTTTTCAGGAGCAGATACTGCTGATGAAAGGATAAAGAGGATTATTGAGCAGGCTGAAAGAACAAAAAACCTGATTGTAGTTTCTGATGATAATGAGATTAGGTATTTTGCTAAATCAGCAAGGATAGACGTATTAAGAGTAGAAGAGTTTTTTAAGAAGAAGAATCCGGTTAGGATGGGTAACGAAACGCAGGATGTAAAATTGACTTATACCCAGATGCATAAGATTAATGAGGAATTAAAGAGGATATGGCTGTAGGTTCAGGAGATTTTATAAAGTTTCTGGGCACCGCAGGTGCCAGGTTTGTGATGATTAAGCAGTTGCGCGCCTCAGGCGGGATATGGGTTTCCTATAAAGGCGCTAATATCTTAATTGACCCTGGACCAGGGAGCATTGTGCGCTGCGCTGCAAGCAGGCCAAAATTAGATCCTTCTAAATTAGACGCCCTAATCCTTACCCACCGGCATCTCGACCATTCAAATGATATTAACATAATGATTGAGGCAATGACAGGGGGAGGGTTTAAAAAGAGGGGGATAGTGTTTCTTCCTGCTGATGCGCTTGGTGAGAATCCTGTTATCTCAAGGCATGCAATAGGATTTCCTCAAAAAATAGAATTTTTAGAGGAGAATAAGAAATATAGCGTAGGAGAGTTTGAGTTTACTGCTTCTATGAAACATCTTCATTCAGCTGAAACTTACGGTTTAAAATTCAATATGCATAACACGGGTGTTTCGCTTTTATCTGACACAAGATATTTTGAGGCGTTAACAGAATTCTATAAAACAGATATTTTAATTATTTGCGTAACTTTTTATGAGCCTCACCCTGAGATAGATCATCTCTGTCTTTCTGATGCTAAGGAAATTATCAAAAAAACCAACCCTAAAAAAGCGATTCTTACCCATTTTGGCATGACCATGCTAAAATCAAAACCGCATATACAGGCGAAAAAATTAACTGAAGAATTAGGCATAGAGGTAGCAGCTGCCTACGACGGTTTGACGCTGGCTCTTTAGTAAATCAGAGTTAAGAACTAAGAAGTAGAGAAATTGTAATAGTTTAGTTTTTAGAAGTGCTTTGTTAT
>JASEHM010000185.1 GCA_030018895.1 Candidatus Omnitrophota bacterium | reverse complement strand
CAAACCACTGCCTTCTGGCTTGCAGGGCTCGCAATGACGGTGTTTTTGTCATTATAACACAGCCTGAATGACAAAGCATGAATTATGCACACTCCTTAAATAGTTATTATCTACATCGACGAAATATTAACGGCCAACAACTCTTTCTACGTATTGGCCTGTGCGCGTATCTACTTTAATCCTATCTCCCACGTCAATAAAAAGAGGGACCTGAATAATTGCCCCTGTCTCTACCTGAGCAGGTTTAGTCCCGCTTTTAGCAGTATCTCCTTTTATCCCCGGCTCCGTATGCGCAATCTCATACTCCACAAAATTAGGAAAAAGAATATTTAAAATCTCATGTTTATAGAAATAACCGGTTACCTCAAGATTATCCTTTAGGAATTTCTTCTTCTCGTCAATATTATTTTCAGAAATAGCAACTTCTTCAAAATTTTCCTGATCCATAAAATAATACATATTCCCGGATAAATATTGATACTGCAGTTTTCTTTCCTCAACATAAGCCTCTTCTATCTTTTCATCTCCTCTAAATGTTACCTCCTGAACGCTGTTATTTTTAGGATTTCTGATCTTTACCCGCACAAAAGCCGCTCCTTTACCGGGCTTTACATGCTGGGTCTCTAAAACAATATTTACCTGGCCATCAACTAAGATGGTCATCGAGGATTTTATCTCATTTATTGACAGGGCCATTTACTAATCACCTCGCATCCTTTTTTGGTTACCAAAACCAAATCCTCTATCCTTATGCCAAATTTTCCGGGAAGATAAATTGCCGGTTCTACGCTAAATACCATACCCGCTTCTAAAGCAACTTCTTCGCAAGCGCCAATAGTTGGTAATTCATGCACTTCCAGGCCTATGCCATGCCCAAGGTTATGCCCGAAAAAGTCAGCATAACCCTTTTCCCTAATAAACTGCCGGCTTGCCTTATCAACCTCATTTATCAGGCAGCCTTGTTTTATTATTTTTATTGCCCGGTTTTGCGCCTCTAAAACAATATTGTAAATTCTTTGCTTAAGAATATCTATTTTACCCAAAAAAAACACCCGTGTCAAGTCGGATTTATACCCTTTATATTCAACGCCAATATCAATCAGAACAGGCTCATTATTTTTAAGTTTTCTTTGCGATGAACAGTGATGAGGAAAACTTGAATTTGGGCCAGAGGCAACTATTATATCAAAGGCCTCATTTTCAGCGCCCTGATATCTGATAAAACGCGCTAATTCCGCAACAACCTCAAGCTCTCTTTGTCCGGGTTTTATAAAATTTTTTATAAATTCTAACGCTTTAGAGGTTATCCTTATTGCCTCCCTTATACCCTCTAATTCATGAGGCTCCTTAATCTGCCTTAATTCTTCAATCAGATTATGGATTGGAATAAAAATCGCCTTTTTCTTCAATCCTTCTTTAATCTTTTTATATTCAGCAAAAGGCAGATACCTTTCTTCAAAACCTATGCGGCCTAAACCAAGCTCAATACAAGAACCGGCTATCAACTTAAAAACAGAACCATTTGTTTTTCTTAACACAAATGTTTCTTTAAGATTTCCCTTTATGGAATTAAAGATCCTTCGGCTGTTAGCCTTAAGGCCAGGGAAAGTTTTTAGGTTAAAATTTTCCTTGGCCTCTTCAATGTATCTTGAATCTGTAAAATATACGTTTTTTTTTCTAGAAACCAAAAGATAGGAATCGCGGCTTTTAAATTCAACAAGATAGGAAATATTGGCAGGAGAAGATACAATAAGGCCATCGAGATTTTCTTGCTCTAATCTCGCATAGATTTTTTCTAAACGCAAAGACATTTATCTGTGTTTATTTGTATGTGTTAAATCTATTATCGCCTCAAGGCCTAAGATATAACTTTTAACACCAAACCCCATAATTGTGCCCTGTGCAACCGAGCTAATTAGTGATTTTTGCCTAAATTCCTCACGGCTATATATATTAGAAAGATGCACCTCTATAGTAAATATACTAGTGGCGGCAATAGCATCTCTAATTGCAACGCTTGTATGCGTATAAGCAGCCGGATTTATTAATAACGCATCGTATTTATCTTTAGCCTTACCTATTAAATCCACTATTTTCCCTTCATAATTAGACTGAACAATCCTAAGATTCACCTTTCTTTTTCTGGCAATCTTATTCAATTGATTGTTTATCTCTTTAAGGGTTATCCTGCCGTAAACAGCAGGCTCTCTTTGGCCTAAGAGGCCTAAATTAGGGCCGTGGATTACTAATATCCGTTTCATTATTAGCGTATAGCGCTTTATCTGCTAAATAAGAATTACTAAAAACGCAAATGAACGCGGATTTATTGCGAATAAACGCTAATTTTGGATTCATTCGCGTTTATTCGTTTA
>JASEHM010000184.1 GCA_030018895.1 Candidatus Omnitrophota bacterium | reverse complement strand
AGATTTTTCGCTTCGCTCAAAATGACGAAAAATAGCATTTCGCAACAGTCCCTAGTGTTACGTTATACATTAAGATGATTGCGAACCTGGCTTGGGCTGGCTATAACTTTGATCAAACCCAAACTCCATCTTAGGAAAAGCCTTAAGCTTAAAAACCAACCATATAGTTTCTCCATGATCCTTAGACACATTGTATTTAAGATCCATTGTCCAGCAATGCAGGTCACGGCTTAGGCCGTATTCCTGTTCCCTCATACCGCTTTTTAAAGCTGAGGTATGCCCAAGCTCATACCTGTTATAAGCAGAAAAGAGCCATTTCGGATTAAGGCGCCAATTTAAACTTGTGGTTAAGCCATTGCCCCCTTTTCTTTGATAACGTTGGCCTATGCCAAAAGAACGCTCTTTACCAAAACTAAAATTAATATCATAATTTATATCAGAAAAATGATTGTAGTTTGAGTCAGAGCGGTTAGAACGCTCAAATGTCCCATCAATATCAAAGGTAAGCCAAGAATAAGGTATAAGCCTTATATCAAAAAGTATGTCTGAAAAATTGCTTCCCAACTTATCCCCGGTTTTAGGTTTAAAAATATAGGTAGTGCTTAATTTGATATCAGCTAAATCTACACTTTTATTTGCTCTCTTAGTTTGCAGTTTATTGGATAGTTCTAAAATAACAGAATTATTTCTGCTTATAGAATCTATACTATCAATCTGTTTTATACGACTGCTTGAAATTGAGGGTTCATGATTATAAGAATAACGGATTATAGGGGTAATTATATGCCTTAAATCATTTATATCTAATTTTAAAAAATTTGATTTAACAGAAAAAATGCGGTAAAACTTCGTGCTTGCATCTATGCCTGTATAAAAAATTGTCCGTATAGGAAATGACTTGCCATCCGCCCCTTTATCATAAGCGGTTTGACGAGACACAACAAAAGGAGCAAGTTCAACAAAGGCAGCCTTTGAAGGCAAAGAAAACTTATTAGTAGTATCCAGCCTTGTTACGGTTTCATCCACGCTAGTAATGGGAGAGGTTTCTGCCTTTTTATTAAAATTTGCCAGAGTAGAGCTGTTTTCAAAATAGAAAGGGCTCTCCCCAATACGGACACTTGGCAGGCTATACTTTAATTCAGGGATTTTTTCTATCTGGTCATACCAGTGATTAATGCGTTTTTGCAGAAGCAAATCAAGGCTTGAATATCGAAAATTATGATGAATTAAGGCATAGGTTAGAGGTTGAGAATCTTTTTCAAATTCGCGGTAAAAGTAATCTTTTAAGAAATTGTTTGATGAACCCAGAGCCTTTCTTTTCTCATCGCCTATTTTATAAACCTCTACTATCAGGTTTGTCTTCTCGCCTATATCCCATTTATGCCGCAGCCGCGCCAAATATCTCTGGAATTCATCCGGGACATTTTGCGTAAGACTTTCTGCCTTTTTTTCCTGGGTATAATAAAATTTAAAATCCCCCTTACCAAACCCTTGCGTTGTATAATTTGCCCCAAACCCTTGGGCTGTCCCTAATTTATCTCTATAGTCAAAATAAACCCTTCCATTTATATTTTCAGTCAGATTATACCTAGTAGCAGTCAAAAGATACGGCCCCCAGTCTTTTCTTTTTCCCGGCATTACCTGAATATGCATCAGCGGATCTTTGAGGCTGCGGCTAAATTGAGGAAGATACAACAAAGGGATCTTCCCTATATATAAAACAACATCTTTTGCCTGAACCTTATTCTGCGGGAAGAAATTAATCTTCCTTGATTTCATACACCAATGCGGATGGTCTAAACTACAGGTAGTAAGATAGCCGCGCTGAGTTATAAATTCAGCCTCACTTACCTTTTCAACTTTCCTGCTTACCCCAAAATACGGATTAGCCCGAAATTCCGCATCATAAATAATGCCGGTTTTATTCTGGAAATTATAAACTAATTTTTCTCCTTCAATAACACCCTTTTCATCTTCTAATCTGACATTACCTTGGGCAGAAGCATCTTTAGTTTGGCTGTTCACCACTATCTTCTGACACGTAAGCTTAGCGCCCTTATACTCAATTACCACATTTCCAGAGGCAGAAACCTCTTTTTCAGTAGTTAAATACTCAACTGTATCACCGTTAATAATAATAGACTCGTCTTTGATTTCCTGGGCAAAGGTTAGAGAAAATAAACATAAGAAATATAATAAAAGGATTGTAAGCCGGTGTGCCGGTGTGCCGGTGAGCCGGTGAGCCGGTGAGCCGGTGAGCCGGTGAGCCGGTGAGCCGGTGTGCCGGTGAGCCGGTGAGCCGGTGTGCCGGTGAGCCGGTGAGCCGGTTAAATGTTTTAACTAAAATTAGTTTTATACACATTAACAATCAATAACTAATCATTGCTGTCCAAATTAGCTGCTAGAGTGTCATTCCCGCAATCTTTAAGCGG
>JASEHM010000183.1 GCA_030018895.1 Candidatus Omnitrophota bacterium | reverse complement strand
GGTGTGGCTTTGGCTAAAGGAAGCCAAACCACTGCCTTCTGGCTTGCAGGGCTCGTAATGACGGTGTTTTTGTCATTACGGCACAGTCTGAATGACGCAAAATTTGACGTTTTGCAACAGCCTCGGAGTAAGGAAAAATAAATGCCTAAGAAATTAACCATAGCTTTAGCAGGAAATCCTAATTCAGGTAAAACAACTATATTTAATGGTTTAACCGGCAGCCGCCAGCATGTAGGAAATTATCCGGGCGTAACCGTAGAAAAGAAAGAAGGAAATTTAAAATATGGCGGCTATGATATAAATATAGTGGATCTTCCCGGAATATACAGCTTAAGCGCATATTCAATAGATGAAATTATTGCCCGCAATTTTGTTGTAGAAGAAAAGCCCGACGTGATAATTAATATTATTGATTCCTCAAACTTAGAAAGAAACCTGTATTTAACTACTCAGTTTATGGAATTAGGCGTGCCTTTAGTTTTAGCCTTTAATATGTCTGATGTAATAGAGAAACAAGGGCTGATGATAAATACGGCAAAACTGTCTGAGCTTTTAGGGGAAGCGATTATTTTTACCGTAGCCACTAAAAAGAAAGGGCTAAATGAGCTTTTAGATGAAGCAATTAAGCTGACTGAAAGCCTGACCCAATCAGTGCCGACAGAGAACAAACATCTAACAATGTTAAAAAGAACTACCCTTGACTACGGCAAAGAAATACAGGAAGAATTAATAAAGCTGGAAAACATACTCATAAAAGATAGCGCCCTCACTCAAAAATACCCTTGCAAGTGGCTCGCTATTAAACTTTTAGAAAATGACAATGAAGTTATAAGGAAAGTTGGTACAAGCCCCTCTTCCAATGAAATTCTGGCGCAAGTAGAAAAAAGCAGTCATCACCTGCAGGGAATTTTTGGAGATACGCCTGAGGCAATAATTGCAGATAGGCGTTACGGCTTTATTAGCGGCGCATGCCTAGAGGCATTACAAAGAACTTACGAAATCCGGCACACCCTTTCTGATAGGATAGACAGGGTATTGATTAATAGGATTTTAGGACTGCCTATCTTTGTTGGACTGATGTGGCTGGTATTTAAGCTCGTCTTTGAAGTAAGCAAACCTTTAACTGGCTGGGTTGCAACAGGACAGGAATGGCTAAGAAATTTATTCAATAGCTTACTGCCTAAAGGCAGCGCAATCCAATCCTTAGTAGTTGATGGAATAATCAACGGCTCAGGCAGTGTGCTTGTCTTTGTGCCGATAATATTTTTGCTATTTTTAGCTATTGCGATCTTAGAAGACTCAGGGTATATGGCGAGGGCCGCGTTTATTATGGACAGGCTAATGCACAAAATTGGCCTTCATGGCAGGTCTTTTATTCCTATGTTATTAGGCTTTGGCTGCAACCTTCCGGCAATTATGGCTACTCGAACCATAGAAGACAGAAAAGACAGGTTTGTAACAATACTTGTTAACCCCTTTATTAGCTGCGGGGCAAGGCTTCCTGTGTATGCCTTGTTTATCAACGCTTTTTTCTCTAAAGATATAGCCGGCAACGTGCTCTTTTCCATTTATCTTTTAGGAGTTGTTATTGCAATTATTGCAGCTAAGGTCTTTAGAAAATTCTTTTTTAAAGGGCCGGCAGCCCCTTTTGTTATGGAACTTCCACCCTACCGCATACCTACTATAAACGGCCTCTTAATTCATATGTGGGAAAGAGGGGTAGCCTATCTAAAGAAAGCAGGAACAGTTATATTTTTAGGATGTATTTTAATCTGGTTTTTAAGCAATTTCCCCTGGAATCCTAAATATTCTAAAGATTACGATACCTTACTTAAGCAGGCGAAGGATAATAAAGAACTGGTTACGGGGTTAGGAAATGAAAAGGCATTTGAAAAACTGGAAAAAAGTTACGCCGGGAAATTAGGCAAAGCAATTGCCCCTATATTTAAGCCATTAGGTTTTGATGACTGGAAGGTATCTGTGGGCTTAATAGGAGGGTTTGCTGCTAAAGAGATCGTTGTCGGAACATTAGGCGCACTTCATTCTATTGGCAAAACAAATGAAGAATCCGGAAATTTACACCTTGCCCTTCAAAATCAACTCCGCGCTGATGGAAGCAAGATGTATAGTCCCTTGGTTGCTTATAGCCTTATGGTGTTTGTCCTCCTTTATATGCCATGCATCGCTGTTATAGCAGCGATAAAAAGAGAAACAAATTCCTGGCGCTATCCGGCCTTTGCTGCCTTTTACACTACAGCAATTGCCTGGTTAGCTAGCTTCCTTATTTATCAAGGCGGAAAATTGTTGGGATTAAAAGGATAAACAAAAGTAGCGCATCAGTAAACGGGAAAAATAGTAATAGTTCAGCGTTTGGAAACAAATCAATGTGTCATTCCCGCGAAAGCAGGAATCCATTAACCTGCCCTCTCTGGATGTTATGTTAAAGTGTCAAACTTTCCAAAAAGTGGTAAACTA
>JASEHM010000182.1 GCA_030018895.1 Candidatus Omnitrophota bacterium | reverse complement strand
TCTATGATTATCAAAGGGTTATACAAATACTATCAAGTTATTTACGAATGACCCCTTTTTCAACAACACACACAAGATGCAAAATTGCGCTTACTCAATATAACCTTACAGTTTAAACAGGCATAAGGCCTTCTTGGGAACGGATCATCTCTAAAAACGCATCCGCAAGAGGAGGGTTAAACTGGATCCCTTTGTTTCTCTCTATCTCTTTTAACGACTCCTCAGAAGTTAAAGCTTTTTTATAATCCCTTCCCGTTGACAGCGCGTCAAACACATCAGCTAAAGAAATGATCTGGCTGGCAAGAGGTATATTGTTGCCTGCTAAACCATAAGGATAACCTGAGCCGTTCCATTTTTCATGATGATGCAAAATCCAGGGCAAAAGCTCATTAAGCTCTTTTAACGGCTCAAGTATTTTTACAGCCATAAGGCTATGCCTTTTAATAAAGGAAAACTCCTCTTCATTAAGCCTGTCTTTTTTATGTAAAATGCTATCCGGAATTCCTATCTTTCCTAAATCATGAAGCAAGGCTGCTTTTCTAAGTTTTTCCAATTCTTGAGGCTCCCAGCCTAAACCCTTAGCCATCAAATGAGAATATTCAGCCACCCTTTCAGAGTGGCCTTGAGTATAGGCATCGCGCGCTTCAAGGGCATTAACCAAAGAAATGATTATTTCAAAAAATACTTCTTTTGTCTTTGCGTGTTCCTTGCTTAATGCTGAAAGCGCAGAAAGAAGCTGTTGGTTTTTCTCTTCAATGTCTTCGCTGATACTTTCTAAAATTTGCGCTTCTTCTCTTGTTTTTGGGTAAACAGATTTAAGAAAGGCGCCTAAGGCGCTTTCTTTAAAAAAGAACAAATCCGTCTTACCTTCCCTGATTACCTTAAATAAACCAAAAAGCAATTCCTTGATTGCATAGCCCTGCTTAAACTTAAGACAGCCTATCTTCACCTCGCAGGCAATATCATTTTCTTTAAAAAACATCTCCAGGCTATTTTTCAAGGAGCTGGCTTGCGCCTTAATCTGCTTTTCTGATGAAACAAAATAGCCTATTATCTCATTTGGCGAATACCTTGACCAGAAAGGTTCCTTTCCTGTCCTAGGAGAAATAACAGCATGCATGCGCTGCCAAAGGTTTTTTACTTCTTCCAAAGGCAGCTCAGCTATTACCCTATTAAATGCCCCAAGATAGATAAATACCAAAAACAGATCTTTGTGGAAAATCTCTTTTTCTTCTAATTCTAGGCGATAACAGAAAAATCTTAAATTAAAAAGGCCGGATAACGGCTCAAGCGTAGCCTTGTATTTTATCTTCCAGAGCTCAAACCAGAAATAACCATATTTATAAATACTGCTTAAAATAAAAAAACTTAAAGTAAAAATAAAAACAAATGAATAATCAAACCTTTTGCCCAGGAGGCTTAAAAGAACCAATCCTAACAAGTTAACAAGAGAAATTGCAAAAGCAGAAAACCCGGCAAAGATAAAATTAGCATTCCTTAAGATAAACATAACAACAAAAGAAAATACTAGAAACGGCAAGAAAAGAAATTTTTCATCTTTAATAAGGCGGCCTGAAATAATATCTACTGCGCCGTTTAGATTCAGAAACCCTCCGGGCATATCGCCTAAAGGAGCAGGGTATCTATCATGCAGGATTTCAGCCTCAGGATAAACCAAGACTAAAGCATCTTTTAAAAAGGCAGCTCCGTATTTTTTCTTTAGGGCATCCAGATTGTTAATAACTTCATAGAAACTCAAATTTATTATATCCTTTGGCTTTAACAAATAATTAATCAAAAAAGAATTATCCGAAGAAAGGCTTAAGCGCCTGATTATACTTTGAGGGCTTTGATTCAGGTATGCGGCTGAAAGCGAGACAGGGAAGGAATAATAAATATCCTCTTTAAATTGGACATAACTCCTTAACCTGCGTGTTTTACCGTCCTTATCAATAGGCGTATTAACAAAACCAACTGAATAGGCACTTTCTTTCAATTGCGCTAAAGGCAAAATTGGTTCTTTTGTCTGGCTATTAAAAAAATAAGCCAGGACCACGCGGGAAGACGCGCTTTTAAGGGCCTGGCTTAAAATAAGGTCATCCTCTCTATTTTCTGACTCAGCTACAAAGGCAAAATCAAAACCAATAGTATTTACCTTTTCCTTGTCTAATATTTTAATGAGCTCGGCATAAACAACTCTTTTCCATGGCCAGCGCTGGGGAATCTTGCTCAAAGAATAATCATCAACAGCAACGCCAATAAGATTGATAGGCTTAATAGCCTTACGGGAGAAATAATACGTATGCCAGCAAGGAAGGTCATTGAGCCCTTGTAAAATCTTGGAAGGAAAAACAAAAGGAGAAGAAAAAGCAATTAAAACAGCGCAAAGGCCGATAAATAAATGTATTTTGAAATCTTTATTCTTCAAGATTATGGTTTTATATTAGCCCATTACTGTCCAAATTAGCTACTAGAGTGTCATTCCCGCAATCTTTAAGCGGGAA
>JASEHM010000181.1 GCA_030018895.1 Candidatus Omnitrophota bacterium | reverse complement strand
CGGTCAAGCCGGACAATGACAACTATTATTCAAGATTCAAGTTAATTATGAAAGACCCAAAAGAACCAAAAATTTTCCTTGCAATACCTGTGTAACAATGTTATATTTTAGGTATGAATAAAGATATCGTAGCTATAATTTTAGCCGCAGGCAAGGGCTTAAGGATGAAATCTCAAATCCCTAAAGTTCTGCATCCTATCTGCTCAAGGCCGATGATAGGCTATGTGCTTGACCTTGTTAAAGAATTAAAAATAAACAGGGTTATAACTGTTTTAGGTTATAAACATGAGGAGGTAAGGGGGTTTCTTGATGCCCAAACAGAGGTTGTTGTGCAGAAAAAGCTCATAGGAACTGCGGATGCGCTAAAAACAGCCTTAGGGAACTTAAAAAATTTTAAAGGCGCCCTGCTTGTGCTTTATGGCGATACTCCGCTCTTAAAAAAAGAAACAATAAATAAATTACTTAAGTATCATTTTGATAATAATTTAGACGCCACGCTTTTAACCGGCCATTTAGATAAACCTACAGGTTATGGCAGGATTTTAAGGGATAAATACTTAAGTATCTGCGGGATAGTGGAGGAAAAGGATGCGGATGATTTTCAAAAAGATATTAAAGAAATAAATACCGGAATAATCTGTTTTAATAAGGATAGGCTGATGCAGGCATTAAAATGCGTAAAGCCTAATAACCGCAAAAGAGAATATTATCTTACAGATACCATAAAACTTATTTATAAATCAGGCGGGCTTATAGATAGCGTCCAAATTTCTGATACTAATGAGGCAATGGGGATTAATTCGCGCCTTGAACTTGCTCAGGCAAATTCTATAATGCAGAGGCGTATTAATGAAAAGTTCATGCTTGGCGGCATTACTATAATTGACCCTGGTTCTACTTTTATAAGTTACGGTACTAAAATAGGGCAGGATACTGTAATTTATCCCTTTACAGTTATAGAAAAAGATGTTAAAATCGGAAGATGTTGTTTTTTAGGCCCTTTTATTCATTTAAGGGAAGGCACAAATATCAAGGATGATATTGTGTTGGGGAATTTTTTAGAAATTGTGCGTTCAAATATAGGGCCTAAAACAATGGCAAAGCATTTCTGTTATATCGGGGATACGAAAATCGGAAAACGCGTTAATATCGGGGCAGGAGCTGTAACTGCAAATTTTGACGGTAAAGGGAAAAATAGGACAGTTATAAAAGATGATGCCTTTATCGGTTCTGATACAGTATTAGTCGCGCCGGTAGAAATCGGAAAAGCTGCTAAAACCGGGGCAGGGGCAGTTGTCATTAAAGATACCAGAGATAAATCAACAGTTGTAGGTGTTCCGGCAAAACCTCTTAAAGAGGCAAAATAGTTGATACATTCGCCCTGCCTTAAAGCGAGGGGTTCGTAATGCACTTCTAAAAGCTAAACTCTTACAGATTTAAAAATATGGTTTTTGTTACAGTTTTTCTCTACTTCTTAGTTCTTAACTCTTAGTTCTGATTTATAGCGAGGACAAATGGATAAGTTAGCAATATTCAGCGGGAATGCGCATCTTGGGTTAGCGAAAGATATTTGTAAATACCTTAAAACTAATTTATCAGAGGTATTAGTCAGCAGGTTCAGTGAAGGCGAAATACGTGTTAAGATTGATGAAAACGTAAGAGGTAAGGATGTTTTTATAATTCAGCCCACCTGTCCTCCGACAAATGAAAATTTGATGGAACTTTTAATTATGATAGATGCTTTAAAACGGGCATCAGCCTGGCGGATTACCGCAGTAGTGCCTTATTTCGGTTATGCGCGCCAAGATAGAAAAGATCAGCCGCGTGTGCCAATTACTGCGAAATTAGTGGCAAATCTTCTGACTGTTGCCGGAGCAAATAGGATTTTAACCATGGATTTACACGCTGGCCAGATTCAGGGGTTTTTTGATATACCAGTAGACCATCTTTTTGCAGTAGGCGCTTTTATTGATTATTTCTCAAAATTAAAATTCAATGATTTAGTTATTGTTTCTCCTGATGTGGGCGGAATAAAGATGGCCAGGGCCTATGCCAAAAGAATAGGCGCGGGCCTGGCAATAATAGACAAGCGCCGCGAATCTCCGGAAAGGACAGAGGTTATGCATATATTAGGAGAAGTAAAAGACAGGGATACGATTATTGTTGATGATTTAGTTGCTACGGCGAGTTCCTTAGTTGAGGCAGTTGATACCTTAAAGAAATCCGGCGCCAGAACCATTATGGCTGCGATTAGCCATGGGGTTCTTTCAGGTTCGGCAATAGAACGCATTGATAAATGTCCGGGCCTTGAAAAATTATACATTACAGATAGTATGCCAATTAATGATCATAAAAGGCATCCTAAAATTGAGGTATTATCAGTGGCGCCTCTTTTAGCTGAAGCAATCAAGAGGATACACAATGAGGAGTCAGTGAGTTCGTTGTTTAACTAGTACCCTGTAACATTAATTTCTAATGTCATCGTCCGGCTTGACCGGACGATC
>JASEHM010000180.1 GCA_030018895.1 Candidatus Omnitrophota bacterium | reverse complement strand
TCGGGCCTTCGGCCCTCGCAATGACGGTGTTTTTGTCATTATGACACAGTCTGAATACGCAGGCAATATTCATAAGCTTTTCTTCTTCCAGATGCGCGCCTACTCGTTGACAGTTCATAGTTTCTAATTTTTTAGACCAGGCTACCTTATCCTTAAGCTTAATGTAAAGCGGTTCTTTTGAGCCTGGGATAATCAGCAATATCTCTAGCGATGTATTAGGGGTTAAGTTGTTTTCTTTAGTAATAAAGCCTATGCCATCGCCGCTGATATCCATGCTCTCTGCTTCAATTTGTTTTGTGCTGCCAACTAAAGAAAACTTTAAGGTAATTTTAGCCTTTAACCGTTCAAAGATTCTGCGGTCTTCCATTTTTACCTCCTATTTTTCTCTTCTTATTATCTTGACATATTGTTTTTTCGCATTGGTAAAAACTATTGAGTCCCAATCAGGGTGCTCTTCTTGAATCGCTTCTTTAATAGTGCCGGCATTTGTCTGAATAAGATTTTGATTTGAGAAATAGCTGTAGGATTCGCCGTCTTTAAACATGCATAAAGCATGGGATTGTTTTAAATCCTTAAGCACTACAATAATGATATCGCTTTTTATCCCCAGGCCTTTTAAGATCTCCTGAGTTAATATAGCAAAATCTTCGCAGTCACCCTTTTTTGAATTCAAGGTTTCTTGAGCTGGCTGCCAGTAATCAGGAAATTCTAATTCATATCTAAATTCTTTTGAAAGCCATTTGGATAATTGAGCTGGGTTATGGATAAAGGATGTTACCCCTTCTATATTCTGGCTAAGGCAAAGGCTCGGCAATGATAGCAAGCAAAGAATACTAAGGAATAGTTTTTTCATTACGGAAACCTGTTTTTGTTTAAATATTTTTTTCATAACGCCCCTTTCGTTTTTGTCCGCGCTATTAATAAAAAAGCCGGATTGCCTTTAAATAGAGTTAATAATTTCTATTTTTTCGGCAACCCGGCTATCCCCTTTTTGTTTTTTGTGGCTGGCGGGGATCCTGTGAGTTTTGCGCCTCCGCCATAAATTATGACGGATTAGCCCTTATCGAAAATTTTTACTGTTTTTGAAATTATTCAAAAGAACGAAAAAGTTGTAAGTTTTAAGCTCTTGTATTTAAAGTATACATTATAAATTGCTGTTTTTCAAGGGTAAAACAGCTTTTTGAGAAAGCGTTTTCTTTTTGTCTTTATTTTACTGATTACCTATTTGACTCCGACGATAAATGAGCAGATCTCTAAAAAAGCCCTTTTAAAAAGATCAGTTTTTTAACAATTTTTTTATTTGGTGATACAAGTTTTACCTTTGATTTTGTTGACTAAGGGCAATCTTGTGTTATAATTAGTAACTATTCTTGCGGCAGTTATTTCAATGACATAGGAAAGCATAAAGCACTTTCCTATGTCATTGAAACTTCATTAGAGAAGATTTTGAAGTTTTTTTATTGCTGTCCAAATTAGCTGCTAGAGTGTTATTCCCGCAATCTTTAAGCGGGAATCCACGACGAGAAAAAATTTGGATACCCGCTTTCGCGGGTATGACAAATTTGATATTTCAAAATACATTTCGCGTCGATAAGTAACGTCTAATTTGGACACGAGTAAAGTTTTTTGTTAACTAAATTAATTTAGGAGGGAGGTTCTTAATAGAATGAAAAAGAATCTAAAGACGCCTACTAATATTGTTGGTAAGAAGCGCCATGGTTTTAGAAGCAGGATGTCAACTTCATCTGGCAGGGATGTCCTTGCTCGGCGCCGGAAAAAAGGGAGAAAAAGGATTAGCATCTAATGATTAGAAGAGTTTTGCTTAAAATTTTAAATATTTATCAAACCTATATTAGGATAATACTGCCTTCTGTCTGCCGTTTTCAGCCTACCTGTTCAGAATACGCTAGGCAGGCAGTGGTAAAGTATGGCAGTTTAAAAGGTTCTATAAAGGCTGCGCAAAGATTATTATGTTGTCATCCTTTTTCTAAGAAAGCTGGTTATGATCCCTTGTTATAGTAAGTAAGAGTTGTTAAGACGCGAATGAATGCGAATTTAAACGAATAAACGCGAATATCCGAATTAGCGTTCATTCGTTTAAAATTAGCGTTTATTCGCGTTAGCTTTATTTGATAGAATAGTATAAGGAGAAATTATATAACTATGGATAAACGTACAATTTTAGCTGTTGCATTATCATTCTTAGTCTTATTATTTTGGTCTCGATTTACCTCTAAGACGCAACATATTGAAAACAAAGGGTTTACAACAGAATCCTCTGTATTAACGCAAAATGAGGCCAAGCCAATTGCTATCGCTCAGGTTGAACCAGAAACAGATATTACCTCTCTTTTTAATTATGAACAGGAAAACTTTACTGTTATTTTTATTGAGCCAAAAGCAGCTATTAAAGAGGTAATTTTTAAAAACCATCAGGTTTACAAATTTGCTTTACAAGAAGGGTTCTTTCTTTCAGACCCCTCTCTTTGTTTTCAAAAAGAAAGTGTGACTTCGGATACAGTTACT
>JASEHM010000017.1 GCA_030018895.1 Candidatus Omnitrophota bacterium | reverse complement strand
CTCTATGATTATCAAAGGGTTACATAAATACTATCAAGTTATTTACGAATGACCCGATATAATAAGGCGTTTTGCTAAAGAGAGAGGGTTATTGTTTAAAACCCCAAGCTACCCAAACTCGCTTACTTCTAATCGAAAGAGAATGGCTTTGATTATCAGGGATATAGAGAAGGTTTGTCCTGATGTAAAGAAAAATATATTTAGAAGCATGAAGCGGATAAAGAAAGATTACCTGCCTTAGGTTGAACCCATGAATAATCCGTTTAAGAACTTAGGCCATCCAAATCTTATCTGTGCTTTTAGCCTGCGCCATTTTAGAAATATGTCTTTACGTTACGGAGATACAGAAGAATCTTTAAATAACCGTCAGGTTTTTCTTTTAAGCCTGGGAATAAATTATAAAAATCTAGTTTGCGCAAAACAGGTTCATGGCAACAAAGTGAGGTTTGTTACGGAAAACCAGATTGGCTCTGGTGCGTTGAATTATGAAACTGCATTAGATGATACGGATGCTCTTATTACTGATAGGAGAGGCCTTCCGCTGGCTATATTTACTGCAGACTGTTTGCCTATATTTTTATATGATCCTAAAACCCCTGCTATTGGCATAGTCCATGCCGGCTGGAGAAGTTCTAAAGAGAATATTATTGCAGAAACTATACAACTAATGCAGGAGAAATTCTTAACAAAGATTTCCAGTCTTACCTTGGCTTTTGGCCCGGCTATAAGAGATTGTTGTTATGAGGTGGGAATAGAGTTTAGCGAATATTTTTCCTTTGGTTTAAGCAAAAGAAACAGCAATTATTATTTTGATTTAGCAGAGGTAAATAAAAGAGAGGCCGTAAATTTAGGGGTTAGAGAAGAAAACATCTTTGACCTTAAGTTCTGCACATCTTGTTTAAGGCATGATTTTTTTTCATACCGCAGAGAAGGCTTAAGTACCGCAAGGATGCTTTCTGTGATTATGTTAAGGTGATTATGCAAAATTACCGATTAGAGTTTATTTTACATACCCGTATTTCTTTTATTAAAGAGATAAGGGATTATCTTGTTGAATTTAGTGAGGAACTATTAATTGAGGATTGCCCTCAGAAATTTGAGAACGGCAAGGATTTTAAAATTTCGCTTTCTACCCCAGAGCCCACAGTTATATTTGATGTATGCTCTCAATTCGCAAGGATAAGGTCAGTAAAGATAAGCGAGGAATCATGTATATAGTTATTTTTATAACCGCTCCGAATAAAGAGGAGGCAGGCCGCATTGCCCAAGAACTTTTAGTGAGTAAATTAGCTGCTTGCGTTAATGTTATTTGTGGCGTGGAGTCTTTTTTTTGGTGGCAGAGTAAAGTTGACCGCGCAGATGAGGTGCTTTTAATTGTAAAATCAAAAAAACAGAAATTGAACAAAATTATTAAATTAGTTAAATCAATGCATAGTTATGAGGTTCCGGAAATAATTGCTTTGCCAATAGTTGGCGGCTTTAAACCTTACCTAGAGTGGATAAATGGGTCCATTAAATAATTACCTTAATGATTACTTTGCCGCATTTTTAGGCGGGATTTTGGTGAGCTTTACTCCCTGCATTTATCCGCTTATTCCAATTAGCGCCAGTTACATTGGAATAAAAGCAGGAGGCTCAAAGATTAGAGGGTTAATCTTAAGTCTATCTTATATTAGCGGCATTGCCATTACTTATTCTGCATTAGGCCTGGTAGCATCCCTTAGCGGAACAATTTTTGGCAGTATTAGTTCGCATCCTTTGAGTCGTTTTATTGCAGGTATCCTGATTATTTTCTTCGGCCTATCTATGCTGGATTTATGGACAGTTTCTTTGCCTAATATCATTAAGAAGCCGGTATCTGAAAAAAAAGGATATTTTTCCGCATTTATATTAGGATTGGTTTCTGGTTTAATAGTTTCTCCCTGCCTTACCCCTGTGCTTGGCACAATATTAATTTATTTGGCTGTAAAAAAAGATATCTTATACGGAATGACGTTATTATTTAGTTTTGCCTATGGAATGGGTATTATTCTGATTTTAATCGGGACATTTAGCTCAGCATTACTCGGCCTTCCTAAATCAGGCAGATGGATGTTATATATAAAAAGAATATGCGCTTTTATACTTATAGGTATGGGTATTTATTTTATTGTTATCGCTGTTGAGCTGCTGTTGAATTTATTTAATATTATAAAATGACATTGCTGTCTAAAATAGCTGCTAAAGTGTTATTTCCGCAATCTTTAAGCGGGAATCCACGACGAGAAAAAATCTGGATACTCGCTTTCGCGGGTATGACAAATTTGATATTTCAAAATACATTTCGCGTAGATAAGTAACGTCTAATTTGGGCATGAGTGATAAAATGAAAGTATCTTTAAAAAGTTTCATAATTATATTATTTATTCTTTTATCTTTCTTGAGTGTATTAGCCAAAGATTTATCTCTTGCCCCGGATTTTAAATTAGAGGATATAACCGGGAAGAAAGTTACCTTAAGCAGTTTTAAAGATAAAAAGCCTGTGATTTTATTTTTCTGGACAACCTGGTGCCCGTCTTGCGTAAAGGGATTAAGGCTGCTTAATGATATGCATGCTGATTTCTTAGGGGATGACGTAGAATTGTTATTTATTAACATAGGAGAATCTCGCAGTAAAATAGAGCGTTTTCTTAAAAATAAGTATCCACCATATTCGGTTCTTTTGGATAAAGACACTGAAATCGCTTATTTATTTGATGTGCTCGGCGTGCCAACTTATGTTATTATTAATAAGGCAGGGGGGATAGTTTATAAAGATAACTATTTTCCTTATGAGGAATATAAGGATTTGGTTAATGCAAAGGAGAAATAATTATGTTTGATAAGATGAAGGCGTTTTTGGATATGCAAAAGAAGATGCAGGAGTTAAAACGAGAATTGGATAGTACGACTTTTGAAACTGCCAGCTTTGATAACCTTATTAAAATAACAATGAGCGCTTCTCAGGAAATTAGATCAGTGATTGTCCGAGAAGATATAAAAAATGTGGACAAGGTTAATTTGGAAAAGGCGATCAAGGATGTTTATAATAAGGCGCTAAAACATGCGCAGGATATCGCCGCTTTAAAGATGAAAGCTGTGACTGGCTTAAACCTGCCCGGATTAATGTAGTTATTTAACACTGAAAAAGCCTTCTGTTAACTTAAAAAAAGTTTTTTAATGAAGCAATTTGATGATTTTAACGCTACTTATTTATATTGCAACAAGCCAGAAGGCAGTGGTTTCGTTTCCTTTAACGAAAGCCATAACTGCAACGGTTCTATGCCGGTAAGAGAGAAACTGCTTTTGATTCTGCCTGATGGGTATCTTTTTGAATATCTTTGCGTGAATTGCGGGGAAACAGTAGGGGATAAAAAAACAAAACTAAACCCGGAAGATAAGGTGTTTTTAAGGTGAGTACTTTGAGAGGTTTATCTATAGGTATAGGAAGCTTGCCGCATAAAGAGCCGCAAGGCGCCTTAGATTTAATATTTAAATACTTGCCTGAAATTCCTTTTTGGCCGCAATTGCCTAAGGCTGATATTTGCGAAGGTATGGTTGCTCAATTTAGCGAAGGCCTGCCTTGTGTTAAAGAAGGAGCGTGGTTTAACCCAGGTGAAAAAGAAAAGGAATTAGAAGTCTTTTATGAAAAAATCATAGAACAGGATGTTAATTATTTTAAAATTACTGAAAAGTTTTCCCGCGGAATTTATGCGTTTTATCAAAGGTTAAAAAAAACAGATTTAAAATCTATAGAGTTTATCAAGTGCCAGATAACCGGGCCGTTTACTTTTGCTGCCAGTATAAACGATGAAGAGGGCAGGCCGCTTTTGCATAATCCTGTTTTTATGCAGGCGATAATAAATATCCTTAAAATGAAGGCGCTCTGGCAAATTGAGCTATTTAAGGAATTTGGCAAAAAAATTATTTTATTTATTGACGAACCATACCTAAGTTCTTTTGGTTCAGCTTACACGCCTTTAAACAGGAATAATGTGGTAAGAGACTTAACAGATCTAACAGAAAGCATAAGTGGTTCGACTTCGCTCATCACAAGTGGTTCGACTTCGCTTACCACAAGCAGAAAAGATGTTCTAATAGGCGTTCATTGCTGCGGCAATACTGATTGGCCGATATTTACTGATATTAACAGCATTGATATTATTAATTTTGATGCCTTTAATTTTTCTGATAAATTTATGCTTTACGCCAATGATATAGGGGCGTTTCTAAATAAAGGCGGGATAATTTGCTGGGGGATAATTCCTACCCAGGAATTTAGCGCAAAAGAAACTGCGAAAAGTTTACTAGAAAAAATTAATTTTTGTATAGATGCCTTGGTTAAAAAAGGGGTAGATAAAAGTTTGCTCTTAGAGCAGTTGTTTGTGAGCCCATCTTGCGGACTAGGGAGTCTTTGCCTTGAAAAAGCAGAAAAGATACTAAGCCTTCTTTCAGAGACCTCAAGTTTAATTAAACGTAACAGTTCAGCGTTCAGAAGTAAATCAGAGTGTCATTCTCGCGCAAGCGGGAATCCAAAGAGGGGATGACAGAATGGATGCCCGTTTTCACGGGCATGACAAAAACGGGAGGCGAGAACTTCCGGAAGCCGAACTGTTACAATTAAACAAAAATGTGAATTGTAATCGTAAGTGGTGATAAAAAATAAATTATTTGACAATAATGCTTAAAAGTTATATGATATTTTTTTATTTCAGTAACAATTCAACTTTTGGAAGCGCTTTGTTATTGCGAGGACTTTAGCCCGAAGCAAAAAATCAGAGTTAAGAACTAAGAAGTAGAGAAAAGCTGGAACAGTTTAGCTTTTAGAAGTGTTCTGTCATTGCGAACTCCGCCGCAGGCGGGGTGAAGCAAACTCAAAATAGGGATTGCTTCGTTTCGCGCTCGCAATGACGATGAGATGTTTCTGGGAATTGAACTGTTACAAATTTCATTAAGAAAAATATGAAAGAAATACGTATTCATGCTCGCGCAGGCCAAGGCGCGATTACCACAGCTAATCTTTTAGGGTATGCATATTTTAGCGAAGGTAAATATCCGTATGCCTTTCCGCATTTTGGCGCAGCCAGAATGGGGGCGCCGATGAATGCCTTTGTGCGCGTTGATGTCATACCTGTTCGGTTGCGCAGTCAAATCTATAATCCGGATTACGTCCTTATTATGGATGCAACCCTTATGCGCGGATATAATTGTTTTTGCGGGCTTAGGGATAATGGGATCGCTATTATAAACGGCAAAGAGGATATAGAAATTCCGCGTTTAAAATCTAGCCAAAAGATATTTATTGTTCCTGCTAATGATATTGCTTTGGCAACAATAGGCCGACCATTGGGGAATACTGCTTTAATTGGCGCGTTTGCCGCAGCAACCAATGAATTAAAATTAGAGACTCTTATTAAAGTAGCTAAAGATAGGTTCAGCGGAAAGATTCAGGAAGGCAATATTGAGGCGATTAAAAAGGGGTTTGAATATATTAAAAAAATTCGTGTTTTTCCCGAGCCAAGTGAGGAAAGATGTTTGGGCCATTAATTGTAAAACCGGCAAAAAGTAAAGGTGATAAGACTGGGTCCTGGCGGATTAAATCAAAGCCGAGTTTTTTACAGAAGAATTGTATTGCCTGTAAATTATGCCTTTTAATTTGCCCTGAAAACTGTATTAGCGGTAAGGAAAAGAATGCTTTTGCTGTGGATTATAATTTTTGCAAAGGCTGTGGGCTTTGCGCTATTGTTTGCCTAAAGAACGATATTGAAATGATAGAAGAGGCATCCTCCAAAACTGGGTAATCCAAAAAAATTAAAAATGAGAGAATTTTTAGAAGGTTCACGCGCGATCGCGGAAATAATAAAACGGGTTAAACCGGGGGTTATCTCCGCTTATCCTATAACGCCTCAGACACACATTGTGGAAGAATTAGCTTCTATGGTGGCTAATGGTGAATTGAATTCTCAATTCATCAACGTAGAAAGCGAACATTCAGCAGCTTCAGTAGTTTTAGGCGCCTCTGCCACAGGCGTACGCGTTTTTACTGCTACTAGTTCCCAGGGCCTTTTGTATATGGCTGAGGTAATTTTTAATATTGCAGGCCTCAGACTTCCTTTGGTTATGACTTGTGCAAATAGGGCGGTTTCCGCGCCTATAAATATTTGGAATGATCAGCAGGATTCTATATCATTACGCGACGCAGGGTGGATTCAGCTGTATGCGGAAAATAATCAGGAGGCAGTTGATTTCCATCTTATTGGTTATCGTATTAGCGAAGATAAGGCTGTAATGCTTCCGGTAATGGTTTGCATGGACGGCTTTATTCTGACGCATGGCTTAGAGCCGTTGGATTTGCCTGAACAAGACAAGGTTGATAAGTTTCTACCCTCTTACAAGCCTCTTTATAAGCTTGACCCGAATGAACCTTTGACTATGGGTATTTTGGCAGATCCGGATTATTATTTAGAGGCTCGTTATGCGATTCAGGAAACATTCAAGGATGTTTTAAGGATTTTGCCAAAGGTTGCGGATGAATTTTCCGCTATTTTTGTCCGCGATTACAAAGACCTTCTTATAGAGGAATATTTTACGAAGGATGCTGAGAAAATAATCGTATCTATGGGCTCAGTTTGCGGCACAATTAAGGAAGTGGTGGATGAGTTAAGAAAGAAGGGCAAGAAGGTGGGTTTATTAAGGATTATTTCGTATCGGCCGTTTCCTTATGCAAGGGTTTATGAGGCATTAAAAAATTGCCCTAAGATTGCGGTTTTGGATAAAGCAGTATCATTAGGCGCTTATGCGCCTTTGGCTTCTGAGATAAAGGTGTCCTTTTCTAATAAGAAGAAATCACCTAAAGTAATCAGCAGTTTTGTCGCAGGTTTAGGCGGCCGCGATATTACACTTGAATCCATAAGAGAGATTTTTAGGAAACTTAACGTAAAAGAGATATCTCAGGATTTTATTGATTTAAAACCTGAGTTACTTACTGAAGCGTATGGAAAATAGGCCTTTATTTAAAAGTGGGCACACTGCCTGCGCAGGCTGCGCTCAGGCAATCGCGGCGCGTATAGTTATTGAAACAGCCGGCCCTAATACTATTATAGCGAATAATACCGGGTGCCTCGAAGTGTTTTCTACGCGTTATCCTGAGACAGCGTGGAACGTTCCCTGGATACATTCTTTATTTGAAAATGCCGCTAGTGTTGCCTCTGGTATTGAGGCAGCGCTAGCTTATATGGGTAAAAAAGAGGGTATAAATGTTATTGTCCAGGCCGGTGACGGCGGTACTGCGGATATTGGTTTGCAGGCGCTTTCTGGTATGTGGGAGAGAGGGCATGATATTCTTTCAATTTGTTATGATAATGAGGCTTATGAAAATACCGGAATACAGAGAAGCGGCCTAACGCCTTATGGCACAAATACAACTACCTCACCCGCAGGAATAAAATCCATAGGAAATCCCCGGCCGAAAAAACTTATTCCTGAGATTGCATTGGCCCACGGCATACCTTATGTAGCAACTGCTTCTGTGGCATTTATTCCGGATTTGCAGCGTAAAATAAAAAAGGCAATATCAATCAAAGGGCCTAAGTATATTCAGATTAGCGTGCCTTGTCCTCTTGGTTGGCGCCATGAACCAAGTGAGACGCTTCTTGCAGCAAAACTGGCTGTTGAAACAGGGCTATACCCGTTAATAGAATACGAAAATGGCAGCCTTGTTTCCTGCCGTAAGATTGCGCCTAAGCCAGTAGATGAATATTTAAAGATGCAGGGAAGGTATAAGCATATATTGAATAACCTTGAGGAAATAAAGAAAATTCAGGGTATTGCGGATGATAATATAAAAAGATACAATCTTTTAGAAGTTAAAACTTCTTAACTCAGGGAGGTTTATAAAAATGGCTAAAGTGACAATTGATGTTTCTACATGCGTAGGCTGTGGTTTGTGCGAACAATCCTGTCCTGAGGTATTTCAAATAGAGGGCGATGGAATTGCGCATATAAAGGCGCAAACCTGTTCTCTTCACAATTTAAAAGAAGTAGCTGATACTTGCCCGGTTAATGCGATTAAGGTAAGTTAAGCAGGTCTTTTGAACGGTCAGAAGGTATCTGGTAACGTTTTAAAATTTCCGTGGCTACTTCTTTTAAACCTTGAGTTTTTAGCACAATCCTTTCTTTACTTTCGGTTTCAATGACATGAAATACGCCTTTGTTTTCATTAAGGGCCTTTATTGCTTCATTTAAAGTTGATATTTTTTGGCCATTGATTTGACGAATTATTAAACTTTGGATGTTGTGATAGCCGATGTTAATATCATGGGCCAGTACCATTTGAAGCACAACAATTTCTTTTCTTTCTTTTGAAGGAAAATTGTTGTAGTGATAGTAGAGAAGCCCTGAAGGGGCCTCAGTACCCCAATTATTCCCCCAAGTTTCCAGATAGTTTTGAGTTAAGGGGATAAAAACAAGGCCGCCAAGTATGTAATAGGTAGGATGTGTTTCATACAGAGGCCCTTCAACGAGCAAGACTTGCTTTTTAAGAGGGAAAGATAGAGAGAGGGCTTCTCCTTTTCTTAAGATCTGCATGCAGATCTTTTCCTCTAAGAAATGCTTTTGGATGAGGCATGTAAAGTCAAGTCTTTCTTCTTTTCGGAATTCTACTGTTCCGTCATTAGCAATTGGGTAGTTATCAATAGAGAGAATAATATCTCCTTCCTCTAAATTATTCCAAGCAGAACTGTTATAAACAACCCTATTGACCAATACACCGGTTTGATCTGGTTTCATTTGGTAAAAACTGCGCAGCGATTCATTTTCCATGTCTTGCCATTGTATACTGAGATAGGGAAAACCATCATATTTTTTATCCTCAACATCTTTTAAAAAGTGTTCAATAATAGGAGCAGGGATTATATAGCCGATATTATCTGCTATTGCTGCCCATCCTTGAAAGGCAAGGCCGCTAATCTTTCCGTTTTGGATAACCGGGCCTCCGCTGTTTCCCGGGTTTATAGCTGCATCAACCTGGACAGCAAGAAAATCTTCGTTGCTATGGTAATAGCGTTGTTGTTCAATTCTGGAGACAATTCCTTCGGTAATAGAAATTTTATCGCCTCCTATAGGAAAACCATAAGCAACTATTTTATCCCTTAAGAAAGGCAGGTGGCCAAGTTTAAGGGGTTGAATGTCTTTAAAAAATGACTTATCATCTACTGTAAGGAGAGCCAGGTCGCATTCATGGGCAATTGCTATAAGCCGGGCAGTATATTTTTTAGGAGAGTCGGATCTTTGGACTTGGATAAATGTCTGGTTGCTTACTGCGTGGGCATTAGTTAGAATACGTTCATTGCTAATAACACAGCCTGAACCAACTCTTTTTGTATGCGGTTTCATCTGCCAGGGTACATAGAAATCCGGCTCTTGGTAGACAGTAATAATTCTTACCACTGCCTTTCTGATTTCAGCCTCATTAGGCTCAGTCTCATTAGGCTGGGCATACGCATTTAAGACAAGAGCTAAAACAATAATTATAAACTTTCCATAAATCATTTTCATAAATACCCCCTTTAATATAGTATATTGCATTTTTAAAGATAGTGCAATGAAATTTTACAAATGCATTGATTTTGCAACGGCTAATAGTATAATCATAAAAAGAAGGTTCTTTTATGGTAAAAATGGTAACAGTTCAGCGTTCAGAAGTAAATCAGGGTGTCATTCCCGCCCCCGTTTTC
>JASEHM010000179.1 GCA_030018895.1 Candidatus Omnitrophota bacterium | reverse complement strand
CTAATAAGTGACGCATTACTATATGTGCGAACTTACCCTTGACATTTTGCTTCCGCAAAATGTCAAGGGCTTATTCGCCCAAACAACTTACGTTCATTTCATTCCGTAAGTTGTTTGGGCTCATTAAAGGAGGTGTAAAATGGGTGTTATTCTGTTTACTGCAACAGGTGTTGTTGTTGTATTTTTAATGGGTGTCAGGATTGTCAGGCCTACGCACAGGGGTTTGATTGAGAGATTAGGTAAGTATAATCGTTTTGCCAGCCCCGGATTTAATTGGATCATTCCTATCATAGACAATATGTTTCAGATAAACATTACCGAGCAGATGGTGGATGCTGAGCCGCAGGAGATTATTACTAATGATAATTTAAATGCCAGGGTGGATGCCCAGGTTTATTTTAAGATTAAGGTTGATGAGGAGAGTGTTAAGAGTTCGCAGTACAATGTGAATTCTTATCAATGGCAGATAGTGAATTTAGCCAGGACAACCTTAAGAAATATTATTGGCACCCTTACTTTAAAGTCTGCTAACAGCGAAAGAGGCAAGATTAATTCTGAGTTGCATAAGACATTGATGGAAGAAACCGGAAGCTGGGGCATAGAAATTGTCAGAACTGAGCTTAAAGAGATAGATCCTCCTAAAGACGTGCAGGAGACAATGAATAAGGTTGTTAAGGCAGAAAATGAAAAAATCGCGGCTGTTGATTTTGCTACTGCCACTGAAACTGCTGCTGACGGCCAGAAGAGGGCAGAGATTAAAAAAGCTGAAGGTATTAAGCAGGCGCGGATCCTGCAGGCAGAAGGCGAGGCAGAGGCAATTAAATTAGTTAATGAAGCGGCAGAGCATTATTTTGTCGGTAATGCCCAGATGTTAAGAAAACTTGAGGCTGTAGAAAAGGCATTGGAAAATAATACTAAAATTGTGGTCCCGGCAAATACAGAATTAATTAACGTAATTGGCGAAATGGCCGGTATAGTACCTTCAACCCAGAATTTGCATTAGGATTTCGGTAAAATGTCTCTAACTCTTTGCCATGACTGCGTTCTGTTCGCAAAAGCGTTCTCGGCGTATTGCACTGAATACGCCTGCGGTTCTTTTGCTCGCAGGCTTTGTCCTGACAAAGATTTAGGCTATTTTCCTCGAAGCCTAATGCAAAATCTGGGTTCAAAGAAATGAAAATTTTAGTTGTTGGTTCAGGCGGTAGGGAACATGCGCTGATCTGGAAGATAGCGCAGTCAAAATTAGCGGATAAGATTTTTTGCGCCCCTGGTAATGCCGGTATATTGCAGCAGGCAGAGTGCATAGATATAAAAGCAGAAGATATTGGCCGGCTATTGGAATTTGTGCGTAAAGAGAGGGTTGATTTGACTGTGGTTGGGCCAGAATCTCCTTTATCTTTAGGTATTGTTGATGAATTTGCAAATTACAAATTAAAGATATTTGGGCCAAATATTAAGGCAGCGCAATTAGAGGCGAGTAAAGTTTTTGCCAAGGAATTAATGGTTAAATATAAAGTGCCCACTGCGGATTTTAAAATCTTTGATGATGCTGATGAAGCAAAGAAACATATTGAAAAAATTGGCGCTCCTTGTGTGGTGAAGGCTGATGGCCTGGCGCAAGGTAAAGGCGTAATTGTCGCAAAGACCGTTAGCGAAGCAAAGGCTGCAGTCAGCGCTATGATACAGGAGAAGGTTTTTGGCGAAGCCGGAAATAAAGTTATTGTTGAAGAATGTCTCATTGGCCAGGAGGCCTCTATTATCGTAATTACTGATTCGCGCGATGTAATTGCCTTGGCCTCTAGCCAGGATCACAAACGAGTTTTTGACTATGACCAGGGCCCGAATACCGGCGGAATGGGCGCTTATTCTCCTAGTCTTGCAGTAACAGAAGAATTATTTAAGGAGATATTAGAGAAGATAGTTTACCGCACTATTGATGGTTTGAAAAGAGAGGGTATTGATTATCAGGGGGTTCTTTACGCAGGTATTATGATTACCAAACAAGGGCTAAAAGCCCTTGAATTTAATGTGCGTTTTGGTGATCCTGAGACACAGGCAATACTTCCGCGATTAAAATCAGATTTAGTAGAGATTATGTTAGCTGCGAGTAATCAGAAGTTAAACCATATAAAGACATTAGACTGGGATAGCCGGCCCTGTGCTTGCGTAGTTTGCGCCTCAAGAGGGTATCCGGCTGGCTATGAAAAAGGAAAAGAGATTTTTGGCTTAGATGAGGCGCTAAAGGCGAAAGATGTAAGGGTATTTCATGCCGGTACTAAGAAACAAGGGGGCAGAATTTTTACAGATGGAGGAAGGGTGTTAGGCGTAACCGGTTTAGGAAATACAATAAAAGAGGCCGCAGAAAAGGCTTATCAAATGGTAGGGAAGATAAGTTTTGAGGGAATGCATTATCGCCGGGATATAGGAAAAAAGGTAGTGCCATATTCGTAAACTAGTTGAGCAGCGTGCGTAATCCATTAGTTACGAATTAGGAGGAATTCATTGCTGTCCAAATTAGCTGCTAGTGCATTGTAACATAAATTCTTGATAGTTTGT
>JASEHM010000178.1:1656-2578 GCA_030018895.1 Candidatus Omnitrophota bacterium | reverse complement strand
TCGTTCGCTCCTCGCAATGACGAAAAACACGAATTGCGACACAGTCTGAATGACACCCTAGCAGCTAATTTGGACAGCAATGATCTAATTTGATATTTACTAAGGCTAACTTAAGTAACTTACGCTTGCTACGAAGTAAATGTGGCGATAAAATTTTCGATGGAACGGTCATATTTCTTTTCAATATCATCAGGAAAGAAACACGCCGGAATCTGCCGGTTTTTTCGATGATAAGCAATACATTCGCAACAGATCCCTTTTCTTACGCACGGATTATAACTGCAATTACAATTAAGCAAATTCTGCTTTTGATTTAAGCACTCTTTCATCTTTGGCCCTCTTTAATTTTTCTAATTTTTTTGCTATTTTTAATCTCTGAAAAAGAGAGGCATAATCAATGATAAGCTTACCATTTAAATGGTCTATCTCATGCTGAAACACACAGGCAAGTAATCCTTCTGCTTTATAAAAAAGCGGTTTACCAAATTCATCTAAAGCTTTAAGACAAATCTTTTTCGCGCGTTTTACTTTTATGTTTACGCCAGGAATACTTAAACACCCTTCCTCAAGGCATAATGAGCCTTCTTTCTTAGTAATTTCAGGATTTATCAATTTATACAAACCCGAACCTATATCCACAACAATCATCTTTTCGCTAATACCTATTTGGGGTGCAGCCAGGCCTACGCCTGAATTAATCAGCATTAGTTGAGCCATTTGGCTTAAAATCTTCCTATGCTCTCCAATCACGTCCTGAATTGGTTTTGCCTTTTTTCTTAATACCGGATCACCGTATATTCTAATCTTTAATCCAGGGTTTTCTTTCATGCTAGCCTATCTGTAACAGTTCAGCCTTTGGAAGTATTTTGTCATTCAGACTGTGTCGCAATTCGTGTTTTTCGTCATTGCGAGGAGCGAACGA
>JASEHM010000178.1:0-1646 GCA_030018895.1 Candidatus Omnitrophota bacterium | reverse complement strand
TGTCATTCAGACTGTGTCGCAATTCGTGTTTTTCGTCATTGCGAGGAGCGAACGAAGTGAGCGGCGAAGCAATCTCCGATGGTGATAGAGATTGCTTCGCTCCCTTCGGTCGCTCGCAATGACGACGAGACACTTCCAAGAGCTAAACTGTTACGTCTATCTTGGTTTTTTTAAAAAACGGTTTTTTTTATCCACTTTTATTATCTTGGGCTTTATGGCCTTAACCTCTTTTTCATCAGCAAAAACATAAGAAACAATAACCACCTCATCACCTACACAGGCCCCTCTGCTTGCCGGGCCATTTAAACAGATTATACCGCTTCCCGCCTTACCTGAAATTGCGTATGTCTCTATACGATGGCCGTTATTAATATTAAAAACCTCTACTTTTTCCGCATCCATAATATCCGCTGCCTTCATAAGTGCCGCATCAATAGTAATACTTCCCTCGTAGTAAAGATTCGCCTCAGTAACGCGCGCCCTGTGTATTTTTGATTTTAAAATCGTCCTTAACATACCTATTCTCTCCTTATTAATTGAAATGTCTTTCTGGCAATCATCAATTCTTCGTTAGTTGGTATTACTAAAATTTTAGGAGCCTTCTTTAAGTGTGAAAATACCCCTTGAGAAATCTGTTTTCTTACTTTTGCTTGATTTTCTCCGATACCAGCAGTAAAAACCAAAGCATCACAGCCATTCATAATTGCTGTATATGCCCCAATATATTTTTTAATACGATAAACAAAGATATCTATTGCTAATTTCGCACGCTCATCCCCTTTATCCTTCCTAGCCATTAATATCCGCATATCATTGCTTATACCTGAGATTCCTTTTAATCCGCTGTATTTATTCAATAAATCATCTATCTGAAAAACAGAATAAGGCTTTTTTCGCATAATATAACAAACTACAGCCGGATCAATATCACCGCAGCGCGTTCCCATGACTAATCCTTCTAGTGGAGTAAACCCCATACTGATATCAATGGATTTACCGCTCAAAATAGCGGCTATACTACAGCCATTTCCCAGGTGACAGGTAATTATTTTTAATTTATTAAGCGGCTTTTTTAAAATGCGGCTGGCTTCGCTTGATACATACTCATGGCTCATCCCGTGAAAACCATATTTTCTTATGCCAAACCTTTTATAATATTCATAAGGAAGGCCGTATATATAAGCATAATCGGGCAAGGTCTGATGAAATGCAGTATCAAAAACTGCCGCCTGCCTTATACCTGGAAGTAATTTCCTACAGGCAAGTATACCGGCTAAATTCGCCGGATTATGCAATGGCGCAACTATACAGCATTGCCTGATCCCTTGAATTATCTCCTTATTAATTATCACAGGTTTTTTGAATTTTTCTGCGCCATGCACAACGCGATGCCCAATTGCATCCACGCCCTTAATCTTCTCTAATATTATCTTAAGGCCAAAGTAATGATCTTTGATCTTTGAGCCTGGTTCTGCAACATGTTCAATCAACCCCTTCGAAAGCAATAATTCCTTTGGCATATCAAAGAGTTTGTATTTTATAGACGAACTACCGCTATTAATAACCAATATATTCATATTAATTTCACTCATGTCCAAATTAGACGTTACTTATCGACACGAAATGTATTTTGAGATATCAAATTT
>JASEHM010000177.1 GCA_030018895.1 Candidatus Omnitrophota bacterium | reverse complement strand
CCGCTTTCGCGGGAATGACAGAATGTCAATAATTTGTGTCACAGTGTACTAGCAGTTAATTTGGACAGCAATGATATTTTATACAAATGATAGAGGATGGAAAATGCAAAATAGGTTTGGGTGTATAAAATGCATATCCCGATTATACTTATCATAGGCTTAAGCGGCATGATCAGCCAGGTTTTGCTTATGCGCGAACTCCTGATCAGCCTCTACGGTAATGAATTGATTGTTGGGATAATTCTGGCGAATTGGATTGCTGCTGAGGCATTAGGTGTTTTTATCATTGGCAGGGTTATCAACCGGATTAAAAATAGAGCCAATGTTTTTGTTTTATTACAATTAGTTTTTTCATTAACCCTGCCTTTGTCTATTTATTTAAGCCGGATATTTAAAGGGCTCTTAGGGGCTTCTCCTTTTGAGGCAGTGGGTTTATCAATTGTATTTCTTATATCTTTTTTGACAGTTTTGCCAATAGGTTTTTGCCATGGCGCGTTATTTAATGTATTATGCAGCATTTATTCTAGAAGCAAAGAATCTACGTTAGCCGCTTTTAGTATTGGCAGAGTGTATGCCTTAGAAACAATCGGGACAATTATTGGCGGACTTACCCTGACTTATTTATTTATCCCGTTTCTAAATACCTTCCAGATAGTTTTTATTCTAAGCGTTTTTAATACCTGCGTTTGTTTATTCTTTTTTAAGGAAATCCAAAAAATTCTTAAAATTTGCGTTTTGTGTATTTTGGTTATTATAGGAATTATACTTTTAAGCGGAGGCATAAAACATATACAGCGCTCATCCATAAACAAGCAATGGTTAGGCCATGAAGTCCTGGATTATTGCAATTCTCTTTATGGTAATATCGCGGTAACTAAAACTAGGGAACAGACGGTATTTTTTTATAATGGCCTGCCTGTAATTACAACCCCTTGCCCTGATTTAACCTTTGTGCAGGAGTTTGGAAATTTACCCCTTTTATTTCATAATAACCCTAAAAATATTCTTGTCCTTGGCAGCGGAGCCGGAGGCCTGATAAGTGAAATCTTAAAACATCCGGTAAGCCGTATTGATTATGTGGAGTTAGACCCGTTGCTCATAAAAATGCTGCGCAAATACCCATCTGAGTTGACAGAAAAAGAGCTTGATGATAAACGGGTCAATATCATTTATTTTGACGCAAGGGCGTTTGTTAAGAATACAGCCAATAAATATGACGTAATTTTGCTCGGCCCCTTGGACCAGGCAGGGTTGGCAAGCAACCGTCTTTTTACTCAGGAGTTTTTCTCTGCCTTAAAAAATAGATTATTGCCGGATGGGATTTTTGTATTTAGACTTTCTGGTTCTTCAACCTATATAAGCAGGGAGCTTAAAAATTTAAATCTTTGCGTATTAAACGGGCTTAAGAATGTTTTTGAGTATGTGCGCATTATACCGGGAGATTATAATTTATTTTTTGCTTCTGCCTCAGGAGATATTATGTCAATTAGCCCTGAATTGCTTACGCAGAGAATTGAGAAGAATAGAATGGAGATAAGCCTTCTTAAGCCTGCTTATTTGAAATATCGCCTGAGCAAGCAATGGCAGGAATGGTTTGGCTGTTCGCTTGAGGCAGGAATAAAAATTGCCAATCAGGATTTAAGGCCGCTGGCAGTTTTTGAGACGCTTATCCTCTGGAATAAGCAATTTTCAAGAACGTTTCTTCATATCTTAAGCGTGCTTAAGGCTCAAGGCATGAAAGTACTGGTTATTCTGGTATTTTTAATTACGTTTTTGTTATACTTACGCCCTACCTTAAGGCGGAGCCAAGCTTCATTTTTCAAGGTCTCGTTTCGTCCGGAAGCCGGCAGCTTAAGAATGGCTATTGTTTATTGTATTGCTGCAACCGGATTTTTTGGGATGCTGACGAGCCTTATTTTAATATTTACTTATCAGGTTTATTTTGGGTATCTGTATCATTATCTTGGCTTATTGCTTAGCGTATTTATGGCAGGCATTGCCTCAGGCAGTATTATTATGACAAAAAAAATAGAAGGGATAAAAAATAGGTTAAACCTATTTATTGGGATAGAGGCTTGCGTTGTAGTATTTTCTTTGTTTTTGGCGTTCTTATTGAGCAGGCGTTTTAATTGCGTATTTAATTTTTCTTTTGTTTATATGTTTCTGCTGTTTGTTTTAGGGCTGCTTGTGGGGTTAGAATTTCCTTTGGCTTGTAAAATATATGCAAAAGATCAAGGCCAAGGTGAGGTTGTAGGCAATCTTTATGCCGCAGATCTTATTGGCGGATGTATTGCGGGATTATTCGGCGCTGTTTTATTATTGCCTATTGCGGGATTTTTATCAGCTTGCGTCTTTGCCGGATTTTTGAAGTTAAACACCTTTGGTTTACTTTTCTTTTTGACAAAAAGGAAAAGTTGATATATATTAATACCTACGCTTTTCTAGTGTAGTTAATTGAGAGGTGGTGAAGCTCCTTAAGATGACGCATGTGCCAAGAAGGGGCTTTTCCAGTGGAGTTAAACTTTTGAGAAGTATCACTCGTGTCCAAATTAGACGTTACTTATCGACGCAAAATGTATTTTGAGATATC
>JASEHM010000176.1 GCA_030018895.1 Candidatus Omnitrophota bacterium | reverse complement strand
TCACGGGCATGACAAAAACGGGAGGCGAGAACTTCCGGAAGCTGAACTGTTACGTTTTTCTAATATATAGAGTAGGGCAGAAAGGATGGCTGGGGTGAAAACGATAAAGATTGAGGAAGATTTTACAAAAGAAGAAACCTGGCGAATATTTCGTATTATGTCGGAGTTCGTAGATGGTTTTGAGGTGCTTTCTAAAGTCGGGAAAGCGGTTTCTATATTTGGTTCAAGCCGGACGAAACCCGATGATAAATATTATAAACTTACAGAAAAAATTACCTGGCTTTTAGCTAAAGAAGGCTTTGCTATAATTACCGGCGGCGGCCCAGGGATTATGGAGGCGGCAAACAAAGGCGTGAAAGGGGCTAGAGGTAAATCCATTGGCCTAAATATTCAGATACCAGAAGAACAAAAGCCTAATCCTTATATAGATATACTCTTAGATTTTCGCTATTTTTTTGTCAGAAAAGTAATGTTTGTGAAATACGCCAAGGCTTTTATAATTATGCCAGGTGGTTTTGGCACATTTGATGAGTTGTTTGAGAGTTTAAATCTTATCCAGACACAGCGGATTAAAAAATTTCCTGTGATTTTGGTAGGCAAGGATTACTGGCAGGGCTTAGTCCACTGGATTAAATCTGAGGTACTCTCAAGAGGTTGTATCTCTAATACAGATTTAAAAATATTTACAGTAGTAGATGAACCAGAGGAAGTTGTACGGGTAATAAAGAAATTCTATAATGCCAAAACCTAAGGTTTGTGTTTTAAGGACTGCAGGAACTAATTGCGACAAGGAAACTGCCTTTGCGTTTGTTAAGGCTGGCGCAGAGGCCTGCCTTGTGCATATAAACAGGTTTATAGATCAGCAGGCGAAGTTTTCTGATTATCAAATCTTGGCTATTCCTGGCGGGTTTAGCTATGGAGACGATGTTGCCGCAGGTAAAATTTTAGCCAATGAGTTAAAATATAGGTTTGCGCAGGATTTACGGGAATTTATTGCTCAGGGAAAATTGATTATCGGGATCTGTAATGGTTTTCAGGTATTGGTAAAAGCAGGGATTTTGCCGGGTAATTGTAATTTTGAGCAGGAGGTAAGCCTTATTATTAATGATTCCGGAAAATTTGAGGATCGTTGGGTGTATCTTCGCACATCGCACATTGCATATTGCACATCGCAAAACAAATGCGTTTGGACGAAAAATCTTCCCCAGATAATTTATTTACCAGTGGCGCATGGGGAAGGAAAGTTTATTACAAAAGATAAAATGGTTTTAGAAAGATTGAAAAATACAGGCCAGGTTGTTTTTCAATATTGCGATGAGGAAGGAAAGGCCGCGTCTTATCCATATAATCCCAATGGCTCAACAGACAATATTGCCGGGATCTGTGATATATCAGGAAGGATATTAGGGCTTATGCCTCATCCGGAAAGACACATTGAATTTTATCAGCATCCAAGATGGACAGCAAGAAAGAATAAGGATGGAGGCAATGGCCTTGAGATTTTTAGAAACGGGGTTAATTACGTTAAGAAGTTTTAGCCTTAATGCATTAGATGAAACTAACATATAAAAAATCAGGCGTGGATATTGGTAAGGCAGGTATATTTAAAGAAAAAATTAAGTCTATAGCCAGAAAATCCTTTACTCCTGAGGTTCTAAAAGATATCGGCGGTTTTGGTAGTTTTTTTGAAATTCCTAAGGGGAAATTCAAAAATCCGGTTTTGGTCTCTTCTAGCGACGGAGTAGGCACAAAATTAAAGATTGCCTGTTTGGCAAATAGGCATGATACTATAGGTATTGACGCGGTGGCAATGAATGTAAATGATATCCTTTGTACTGGCGCCCAGCCGCTATTCTTTTTAGATTATATTGCTTATAGCAAATTAAAAGAAGAAACGCTTGTTGATATAATCAAAGGGATTAATAATGGCTGTATTGAGTCAGGGTGTTCCTTAATCGGCGGAGAGACTGCGCAGATGCCGGGGATGTATAAAGATGGCGAGTATGATGCAGCGGGGTTTTGTGTGGGGGTAGTGGAGAAAGAGAATATTATCAGCGGCAAAGATATCAAATCTGGCGATGTGATTATTGGTTTGGAATCAAGCGGCTTGCATTCAAATGGTTATTCACTGGTAAGAAAAGTTTTCTCTAAAGAAAAATTAAAACAGATGAGCGATGAATTGCTTAAGCCAACGCGGATTTATGTAAAGCCCGTTTTGTCTTTATTACAATGTATAATGTACAATGTACGATGTACGATAAAAGGCATTGCCCATATAACAGGCGGCGCATTTTACGATAAGATCGTCAGGATCCTGCCGCCTGATGTCAATGGCTGCATTAATAAGGGCTCCTGGAATGTGCCGCAGATATTCCGTCACATTCAGAATAATGGCAATATTGACGATAGAGAGATGTACCATACTCTGAACATGGGCATTGGTATGGTGTTGGTTGTTGCACCGCAATCCGCAAAAACAATAATTGCAAAATTGGCTGCATGCAGGCAAAAATCCTGGATTATTGGAGAGGTGGTAAAGGGTAAAGGGAAAGTTGAAATTTTGTAAGTGAGCACATATAATAATGCGTCAGTGGATGGAGAAAATGATGTCATGTCCGCCCCCGTTTTCACGAGGGTAAGCTCCAGCG
>JASEHM010000175.1 GCA_030018895.1 Candidatus Omnitrophota bacterium | reverse complement strand
CGCCCTGCACCATACGGTGTGGCTTTGGCTAAAGGAAGCCAAACCACTGCCTTCTAGCTTGCAGGGCTCGCAATGACGGTGTTTTTGTCATTACGACACAGTCTGAATGACACAGGGCAGCCGGAAATAAAACCTCATGGTATTTGAAAAGACAACTTAAAGTTATCAATACTCCTGCCATCAGAATCAACCTTATCTACAGAATCAACTTTAGTATTCAAGGCATAACCTGAATTATTCATTTTACCTGTAAACTCAGCTAATATAGCACTGGAAGAACTATCCTTAAGAAAACCAATAATTGAGCCTGTCTTGGACTCGCAATCTAAACTAAATTCCTTAAAGAACATATTTTGGGGGACAATCTTACTGAACCTTTCTAAGAGAGCACCTGCAAAAAAGCCTGAATTCCTAATAATTTGGCTAAAATTACTCAAGGCATCTGCATCCTGTTTTATTTTTTTAATCTCGGATAAGGTATTAAGATGAAGCAAAGTATTATCTAAACGCCTTTGATACATGCCTAAGCCTGCTTTTGTAAAAATATAAGGCACAAACAATAATAAGAAGGCTAAAAAAGCCATCCAGCGCAAAGAAACCCTCTGAAACTTCTCTATCTTTTCTGTACGGAATTCCTGCGGCAGGAGATTAATCTCATTGTCTGCCATACCCAAACCAAAGGCAGCGCAGCTACGCAACAGAAAATCAGTCTTAAGAGAAGGCGAAAACGTAAACCTCTCTTGCAAAGGGACTGCAGAAATAACCAGAGGCAGCTCATTGCTTAAAATTTTGCTTAGATTTGCTATTCTTACTGCCTCTCCGCTAAAAAAAAACTTCTTTACTGCTCCTTCCTTAAACTGCGTCTCATAATAAGCAAGGGAACGTTTTATCTCCTGAGCCAGCCTCTCTAAATTAGGCCTGAGCATTTCTAAAATCCGGCTGACTGCTATTTTATCTTTATAAATTAAGGCATCAGGAAGCGCGTCTTCTCCAAATAAGAATTCGTCTATTTCTTCAGAGGTTAACTGCGTCTTTCCTTTAACGCTGGATAATACCTGAGTCAATGATTCTTTCAATTTATTAATTGATACAGGTATCTCGCGATAAAAGGTAAGCTTATTTTCATTATAAATACTGAAATAAGCGCCTTCTTCCCAAAGGTGCAAAACACCTACTGCCTCATTTTGAGCCTCTTTAACGCATTCCTCTATAGCTTTTGCGTAACCAAAAGCAGAAACGCCTACCCGCAAACACTTAAGTCCTATCTGTTTTAATAATAAAACCTGCTGTTTGATTTCCTCTTCTTTTGCTATTACGCAGATAATATCATGGGTCTTTGCGCCGTCTTCTTTAGACTCCTTTTTAATGATCTGGTATTTGACTACGGCGCCGGATAAATCAAAAGGCACATCATCCTTAAGGCGCCACTTAATTGCCTCTAATAACTCTTTCTCCGGCAGGACCGGTAATTGAATCCGTTTGATAATTAAAGAACCTAAGGCAGGGCTTAAAACAACTTCTTTGTGCCGGATATTATTTTCTTTAATAAAACTGCGGATAGAATTTATAATCTCTTCTTCTCTATTCTCTTTTGAAAGCTTAATGATATTTAAAGCAGTGAGTTTTATCCCCTCTTTAAATTCAATATTCAGCAGTTTTAAGTTTGAGCTGATATCAATGCTTCGGCTTCGTCCTTCGGTAAGCTCAGAACTTTGTCCTTCGGTAAACTCAGGACTTTGCTCAACCCCGACACTAAACGCAGCTGAAGTATCAACTACAAGAACCTTCTCTATATGCCTGGTAAATAGCTTCAGTTTTTTAATTTTAGCAGATATATTCATCGTAGTACACTGTGACACAAATTATTGACATTCTGTCATTCCCGCGAAAGCGGGAATCCAGAGTTCTGGATCGTCCGGTCAAGCCGGACGATGACATTAGAAATTAATGTTACAGGGTAGTAGTTTATACATTCGCAGCCACAAAACCGTCCCGCCTTATGAGCAAGGCAGAACTTCATTATATCATAATCTTTTATTTTTTATTGAAATTTTTTTACGGCAACAGAAGAACTTTGTTCTGAATAACCCTGCCAATCGGAAAAATTTCCGCTTCCGGTTCTAACAATTAAGTTAATTTCCACCCTTCGGACATCAGCAACAGGGCTGGTAATCTCGCTGCCGCTAGCATTATAATAAGTAAATAATTTATTATTTTTGCCAGCCAGATTAATTCCTGAGGTTTGGGTTGCGTAATAAGGAAGGTATCCTTGAAAAGAACTATTTATGTACCATTTAATGTTATTCTCATCTGTAAGCCTGTATTCAATATTCTGATTATCCTGATTAGTAAAAATAATCCGGCTATTATCATATATAGCGGTTATATTCCGGCTAAAACGCAGGCCTTTTGTTAAACCCACTCCTTTAATCATGCTATCTATAATATCTGAGGCAACAGAATCTGCGCGCGCCTTATTAGAAACAAATACTAAGCTCTGAATGGTAGAAATAACAATCTGCGAACCTGCCAGAACAAGAATACCTACCAGCAAAATAGTTATAACTAATTCAATGAGGGTAAAACCTGTTAAAGATACTCTGAATTTACGTAACAGTTCAGCTTCCGGAAGTTCTCGCCTCCCGTTTTTGTCATGCCCGTGAA
>JASEHM010000174.1 GCA_030018895.1 Candidatus Omnitrophota bacterium | reverse complement strand
ATGAGATTTTTCGCTTCGCTCAAAATGACGAAAAATAGCATTTCGCAACAGTCCCGTAATTAATTTTTTCTCCTTCCTTATACATTCGCCCTGCACCGTATGGTGCAGGGCTGAAGTATTTCGCTCCAAGAAACTTTCCCGCCTTATGAGCGGGGAGGAGCTTCATTTTATGCAAATAATCAAAAAAGAAATTTTAGTACAGGCGCCTGATGTAATAATTAAGCGTATTGAGGTTTTAAGCCCCTTGATTGCTAAGGCTGCTCAGCCAGGCCAATTTGTAGTGGTTATGGTAAGTGAGCTGGGAGAAAGAATTCCTTTGACTATTGTAGATAGAGATATAAAAAATGGAGCAATCACGCTTATTTTTCAAGAGGTGGGCCTAACTACTAAGTTGCTGGGTAAGATGAATGCAGGGAATTCTTTGTATGCCCTGGCCGGGCCTTTAGGCCATGCCACTGAGATCAAAAATTATGGAAAGTTGATTCTTGTAGGTGGAGGTGTAGGAATTGCGGAAATTTATCCTGCAGCAAAAGCCTTTAAAGAGGCAGGAAATCATATTACTGCCATATTAGGCGCAAGAAATAAAGATTTATTGATTTTAGAGCAGGAATTAAAGGCATCAAGCAATGAGCTTCACATAACTACTGATGATGGTTCTTATGGCAGAAAAGGTTTTGTTACTGATATCTTAGAAAATTTATTAACTTACAGCTCACAGCTTACGGCTTACAGCTTAATTTACGCAGTCGGCCCAATACCTATGATGAAAGAGGTTTCTAGGGTTGCTAATAATTTTAAAATTAAAACTATTGTTTCCCTGAATCCTTTAATGGTAGACGGCACAGGGATGTGCGGTTGCTGCAGGGTTACGGTTTCCAATAAAACAAAATTTTCCTGCGTGGATGGCCCGGAATTTGACGGGGCCCAAGTAGATTGGGATGAATTAACGCAGAGAAATATGGCATACTTAGATAAAGAGAGGCATATCTGTAGTATTATTAATCTTGTACCTTGTCATCCCGAGCGAGCACATTCGCTTCGTCATCCTGAGTGAGCAATAATTGCTTCGTCATCCTGAGTGAGCAACAATTGCTTTGTCATCCCGAGCGAGCAAAGCGAGTCGAGGGATCTAAAAAGAACGATGTATTCCAGATGAGAAAAGAGCCGGTTAAAATCAGGGAATATGAAATTTCCCGCAGAATAACGGATTTTCAGGAAGTAGTTTTGGGTTATAATGAAAAAGAGGCTCGCCTAGAGGCTAAGCGCTGCCTGCAATGTCCAAACCCTGCTTGTCAATTGAGCTGTCCCATAGGGGTAAGCATAAAAGAATTTATTTCTCAAATTGCAAAAGGAGATTTTAAAGAGGCTTATTTTACTATCCGCCAAAAAAATGATTTTCCTTCTATTTGCGGAAGGGTTTGCCCTGCAGAGTATCAATGCCGTAAAACATGTGTCTTAACAAAGAAGGATGCTTTGTTTGCTTCTGAGGAAGCAATTAATATTCATTTTCTGGAAAGATTTGCTGGTGACTACGGCCTTAAGAATAATTTAAAAATACCATTAAAAGATAAACAGCTCGTAAGATTTAAAGTAGCAGTAGTTGGTTCAGGCCCTGCAGGCCTTGCTTGCGCAGGTGAATTAGCAAGGCAGGGGATAGGGGTGGATATCTTTGAAAGCCTGCATAAACCAGGAGGGGTTTTAAAATACGGGATCCCTCCTTTTAGGCTGCCCAGGGATATCCTTGACTATGAGATAAATTATCTAAAGGAATTAGGAGTTCAGATTATACCAAATTTTATTGTGGGCCGGCTTAAGAGATTAGACGAGCTTTTTAAAGAAGGACACTCAAGCATATTTCTAGGAATGGGCGCGGGCGTGCCGTCATTCTTAGGGATAGAGGGTGAAAATTTATGCAATGTTTATTCAGCTAATGAATTTCTCACTCGCGTTAACTTGATGTCAGCTGATAAGTTTCCTTATTTTCATACTCCTATTAATATAGGTAAACAGATTTTGGTTATTGGAGGAGGTAATACAGCTATAGATGCTTCCAGGGTTGCTTTAAGGCTGCAAGTGATAAATGGTTTTAATCCTGATGTTACAATCCTTTATCGCAGGACTGAAAATGAGATGCCGGCAAGAAGATTAGAGATTAATCATGCCCGGGAAGAAGGCGTAAAATTTGAATTTTTAGTTCAGCCGGCAGAATTTGTCGCTGATGAAGCAGGGAGAGTGCAAAAATTAACGTGTCTTAGATGCTGTCTGGCAGAGCCGGATGAATCCAAAAGAAGAAGGCCGGTTATTATAGAAGGAAGCTCATTTCAAGTAGGCTGTAGTTTGGCAATTATTGCTGTAGGATTAGGAGCAAATTCTGTTTTAACTAATGTTACCCCGGATTTAAAAACAGATAAATATAGAGATATTATAGTAAACCCTCAAACTATGGAGACATCCATCAAAGGCGTTTTTGCCGGCGGAGATATTGTGGGTGGAGAGGGTACAGTTATCGAGGCAATGTCAATGGCTAAAAAAGCTGCTTCTTCAATAATTGAGCGCTTGTCCTTGCCTGCTTCATATAACAGCCAGTTGTAAGAAAATTTGGGGTCATTCGTAAATAACTTGATAGTATTTGTATAACCCTTTGATAATCATAGAG
>JASEHM010000173.1:1153-2679 GCA_030018895.1 Candidatus Omnitrophota bacterium | reverse complement strand
CTTCGGCCTTTGGCCTCAGAATGACGCAAAATTTGACGTTTTGCAACAGTCTCAATATTAGGGACGGTTCTTAACTCAAAGAAGAACTGTCCCTATTTTTCTTATAGGACAAAATTTTATTTTGACAGGATGTATTTTTATGGTAAACTTAATAATTAAGTCATTAAGAAATACTAACCTATTAAAACGAGCTAAACAATGGCAGAATGGATTGGCATAGGCAGGCGCGGACGAAGGTGTTATGGTTTTGATGAAATCAGCCTTGTGCCCGGAACTGCGACTATTAACCCCAATGAAATAGACACCTCCTTTGAAATTGGAGGGAAAAAATTTAAAATCCCGATTTTGGCCGCGGCAATGGACGGAGTAGTGGACGTTAGATTTGCCGTTGAAATGTCAAAACTCGGAGGGATAGCAGCCCTAAATCTTGACGGCGTACAAACCCGCTATGAAAAACCTGATGAGGTCCTTAAGGAAATCGCCAAGGTCAGCCCTCAAAAGGCAACCGAGTTAATTCAATCAATATACACCAGGCCAGTCAAAGAAAAACTCATTTCCAAAAGAATAACGGAGATTAAGGAGAAAGAAGGCATTGCAGTAGTAAGCTGTATTCCGGCGCATGCTGAAAATTTTTCTAAAATCGCAAGCAGCTGCAAGGCAGATATATTTATCGTGCAATCAACAGTTACATCTACAAAACATATTTCAAAAGAATATAAGAGCCTGGATCTTTTAAAATTCTGCAGGAATACCAAAATACCCGTAATTATCGGTAACTGTGTTACCTATGAGACCACCTTAGAGCTTATGTCTACCGGCGTCTTGGGCCTATTAATCGGAGTCGGCCCAGGCGCTGCCTGCACTACAAGAGGAGTCTTAGGCATAGGCGTACCGCAGGTTACAGCAACTGTGGATGCAGCAGCAGCGCGCGATTTTTGGTTTAAGAAAACAGGAAAATACGTTTCTATAATTACTGACGGTGGAATGAACAGGGGAGGGGATATCTGCAAGGCATTTGCCTGCGGCGCAGACAGCGTAATGATTGGTTCCTCTTTTGCCCGGGCAAAAGAGGCGCCGGGAAGAGGTTATCATTGGGGCATGGCAACATCCCATGTTAATCTGCCGCGAGGCACAAGGATATGCGTAGGCACAACCGGAACACTAAAAGAAATTCTTTTTGGCCCGGCTAATGTTGACGACGGTTCCCAAAATTTAATGGGCGCGCTAAAAACATCCATGGCTACCCTTGGAGCTGGCAGCTTAAAAGAGATGCAGAATGTAGAAATTATCATCGCGCCTTCAATACAGACAGAAGGAAAAATATTCCAGGTTGGACAGAGAGTGGGGATGGGAAAATGACCAGACAGACAATACTTATCTTAGATTTCGGTTCTCAATACACACAATTAATTGCCAGGCGCATAAGAGAAAATAAGGTATTTTCTCAGATTGTCCCTTTTAATATCTCAGTGAAGGAAATCTCAAACCTCGCCCCAAAAGGCTTAATACTTTCCGGAGGGCCTGCC
>JASEHM010000173.1:0-1143 GCA_030018895.1 Candidatus Omnitrophota bacterium | reverse complement strand
GAAGGAAATCTCAAACCTCGCCCCAAAAGGCTTAATACTTTCCGGAGGGCCTGCCTCAGTTGCAACAAAAAAAAGCCCTTATCCGGATAAAGGAATATTCAAATTAGGCATTCCGATATTAGGTATTTGTTACGGCATGCAGGTTATTGCTGAAATGCTGGAAGGAAAGGTCAGGCATACCACAGAGCGCGAATACGGCAAAACCGAATTATTTATAGACCTTAACCGGGATTTATTCGCTAATCTTCCGGGAAACCTTACCTGCTGGCAAAGCCATGGCGACTATGTAAAAAAAATACCTCCTGATTTTCAAATTATTGCGCATACTACAAATACACCGATTGCCGCAATCGCAAACTTAAAAAAGAAAATCTTCGGAGTTCAATTCCACCCCGAAGTAACGCATACTGAAAAAGGAACCCAGATTATCGCAAATTTCTTATTTAAAATCTGCGGCTGCCTAAGCCGCTGGACAATGGAATCATTCATAAAGGAAACAGTTGAAAATATTAAAAAAACAGTAGGTAAAGATAAAGTGGTTTTAGGCCTAAGCGGTGGGGTAGACTCCTCAATCGCCGCGTTATTAATACATAAAGCGATAGGCAAAAACCTAAGAAGCATTTTCATTGATAATGGCCTACTGCGCAAGGATGAGCCGGAACAGATTAAAAATATTTTCCGCGATATGTACCATCTTAACTTAGATTACGTGGATAGAAGTAAAAAATTCCTGGAAAAATTAATTGGCGTAACTGACCCTGAAGAAAAACGCAAGATTATCGGCGCTGAATTCGTTAAGGTCTTTGAAGAGGAAGCGGCAAAGATAAAAGGAGTAAAATACCTTGCCCAAGGCACACTTTATCCGGATGTGATTGAATCAATATCAGTAACAGGCGCGCCATCAAGCCGCATAAAAAGCCATCATAATGTGGGAGGCTTGCCGCATGAAATGAAATTAAAATTATTAGAGCCCTTAAGGGAACTCTTTAAAGATGAGGTACGCCTGATCGGAAAAGAATTGAAATTACCTGATACAATAATCTATCGCCAGCCATTTCCCGGGCCAGGACTAGCCATAAGGATTATCGGAGAAATCACCCCTGAACGCTTAAACTTACTCCGAGAAATTGACAAGCGCGTGAT
>JASEHM010000172.1 GCA_030018895.1 Candidatus Omnitrophota bacterium | reverse complement strand
TATTTATCTTAACGGTAGTTCTTCGTTCAAAAAAGGACTTATTGCGGAATTCTTGCAAAGTCCTAAAAAGCCTTGCATTTACCCTTCATTTGTGATATTTTATACATTCGCCCCGTCTTAAACGTGGAGCTTTAACTCTTAACTCTTAACTCTTAACTCTTAACTCTTAACTCTTAACTCTTAACTCTGCTTTTATGAGCTTAATTAATTTTACCGATACTAATTTTAGAAAAGAGGTTTTGGAGTCAGGCCTGCCTGTTCTGGTGGATTTTTGGGCAGTTTGGTGCGGCCCATGCAAGGCAATTTCGCATATTATTGAAGAATTGGCAGATGAATATAAAGATAAGATAAAAATCGGCAAGTTCGATGTTGATGAGAATCCGAAAACCGCCTCTTATTACGGGGTAATGTCTATTCCAACTTTGATGTTTTTTAAGGGCTCAAAGGTTATGGGTCAGAGCGTTGGCGTCTTAAGCAAGGCGGAATTAAAGAAGAAAATAGAGGAATTGTTTGAATAGCGGCGAAAGAAAAGGGGAGCAAAATCTGGGTTGAAAGGATGGCCGGGGTTGAAAAAAATCTTTATTGCAGCCACAAAGCAGAATGACGGTAAAACTACTGTAGCATTAGGCCTGATATCTAATTTTAAAAAAACCTTTAAAAAAATCGGATTTATTAAGCCTGTTGGCCAGAGATATTTAGAAGACGAGGGACTAAAGGTGGATGAGGATTCTGTGTTAATCGAGAATTCTTTGAAATTATGCGGGATAAAATATAAACTTAAGGATATGAGTCCTGTGGCAGTAGAAAAGGGTTTTACGGAAAATTATATTGCTCAGCCTTTTAAAGAAATAATTACAAAACAGATTAAGGAATCATATAAGCGGGTCTCATTGGCTCAAGATTTAGTTGTTATTGAGGGGACGGGGCATGCTGGAGTAGGCTCGGTATTTGATCATTCTAATGCTTATGTGGCAAAGTTGCTTGGTTCAAAGGTGATTCTGGTTTCTTCCGGAGGAGTGGGCAGGCCTATTGATGAGATTATTTTAAATAAAGCGCTTTTTGATAAAGAAGGAATAAAGCTTTTGGGCGTAATTATTAATAAGGTTATCGAGAGGAAGTTTGATAAAATAAATCAATTAGTAAGAAAAGGGCTCTCCCGTAAAGGCATTAGAGTCTTAGGCGTTATTCCTTATAGGCCTATACTTTCTTATCCTACTATGAGGCAGATATTAGAAGAAACAGAATATAAAACAATGTTTGATTTTTCCAGTGCCTCTTTAGACAGTCATGTTGCCAAAATCGTAGTGGGTGCAATGCAGCCGAAAGATGCCATAAAATATATTGTGGATTATAGTTTAGTTATTACCCCGGGCGACAGAGAGGATATTATTAAGCTTATTCTGGATTTGTCTTCTAGTGGCCGTAAAATCGCGGGTATAATTTTAACCGGAGATTTAATGCCGTCTCAGGAAATAATAAGCCAGATAAAGAATGCAGCAATCCCTGTTTTGTTAACTGGTTTTGATACCTATACAGCTGCTGCAACAGTTCATGATTTAACCGTTAAAATCAGGTCGACGGATAAGGAGAAGATAGAGACAGTAGAAAGTTTAATCCGTGATTATGTAGATTTGGATACAATTATAAAGGATATGTGATTTTCCTATAAGAGGAGGAAAAAGTGGATATTGTAGTGAAGATTAGACAAAAGGCAAGAGAAAGGCTAAAAACTATTGCCTTGCCTGAGATAGAGGATGTTCGTGTTCGAGAGGCGGCAAAAATTATTGAAAAAGAAGGCATTGCTAAGGTTTTAATTTTTGGCTTAGGCATGCTTGATAAAGCGAAACAGGAAGAATATAGCCTTAAATATTATGAATTACGTAAAACCAAAGGAATAACCTTAGATGAGGCAAGAGGAGTCCTAAAAGATCCTCTTTATTATGCCGCGATGATGACGCATTGCGGCGATAGCGATGGATTTGTTGCCGGAGCAAGCCATACTACCTCTGATGTGGCAAGAAGTGCGATACAGTGTTTAGGCGTGAATGAAAGGCTGAATGTTGCCTCGAGTTGTTTTTTGATGAGTGTTCCGGATTGTTTCTACGGAGAAGAAGGGGTGTTTGTATTTGCGGATTGCGGTATTGTGCCTGATCCGAATCCGCGGCAAATAGCTTGTATTGCTATATCAGCTGCCGAGATTGCTAAAAAGGTTTTAGGTATTATTCCTAAGGTTGCGTTACTTAGTTATTCTACGAGAGGCTCAGCTAAAAGCAGGGCGGTTGATAAGACGCTTGAGGCATTGGCTTTGGCAAAAGAGATGCAGCCGGATCTTTTAATTGACGGAGAATTGCAGGTAGATGCGGCAATTGTGTCTGAGGTGGCTAAGATTAAGTATCCGGATAGTCTTTTTAAAGGCGGAGCAAATGTTCTAATTTTTCCTAATCTAGAGGCAGGTAATATTGGATATAAACTCGTAGAGAGATTAGCTAAGGCGCGTTCAATCGGGCCGATAATCGCAGGTTTGAATAAGCCCTGCAGTGACTTATCGCGCGGCTGTTCAATTGAGGATATTGTTGATTGTGCAGCTGTAACAGCGATCAGGGCGGATGCAGTTAATAGTTAAATTAATACATTGCCGTCCAAATTAGCTGCTAGAGTGTTATTCCCGCAATCTTTAAGCGGGAATCCACGA
>JASEHM010000171.1:884-2736 GCA_030018895.1 Candidatus Omnitrophota bacterium | reverse complement strand
TGGATTGTCCGGTCAAGCCGGACAATGACAACTATTATTCAAGGTTCAAGTTAATAACGAAAGAACCAAACTTTACCGATAGGATTAACTTTATGGAAAAAGCCAATACCTACCAGCTATTTTTCAATCTCGAAAGGCCGAATACTTATAAAGAAAATAAAAGCCCTTGACAATTAGTCCGGGAAAAACGACCAGATATTACTAAAGAGGCCATTATGCTGCCTCTTGTTGATCTTGATGCCTTGCTTAACAAAAAACTTGCTTATTTGGCTCCATGGGGGCATGATGTCTCTTCCAGTTCCTAAAACGGGTATTTTTGAAAGCGGTTTCTTTTGCGGGGGTTTCGCAAAATCGTAAGTAATGCGTTAGTGGATGGATGCGAAAAACAAGGCGAAAAAAAATTTCTAACAGAATAAAGATAAATATGGTATAATCTGTAAATATTATTCGTGTCCAAATTAGACGTTACTTATCGACGCGAAATGTATTTTGAGATATCAAATTTGTTATACCCGCGAAAGCGGGTATTCAGATTTTTTTCTCGTCGTGGATTCCCGCTTAAAGATTGCGGGAATGACGTTCTATCAGCTAATTTGGACAGCAATGTGCAAATATAATAATGTATAAATCTACGAGAGAGGTTTGATAATCTTATGGAGAAAGAACAGCTGGTTTCTGAATTCTATTCTTTAGTTGATGTTGAGAGGCAGGATGCCTATAGTAAAGATATTATAGGTGATACCTGTTTTGGCATGCCTCTTAGGCCGATAATTGAGGCAGAAAAGCGCCTGCGTTCAAATACAGAGGCTTGCATTGCCTATTTTTCTATGGAATACGGCCTGGCCTCGAGTTTTTATAATAAGTTTAGCCAAAGTCTGCCGCTGCATCCTAATAATAAAAGCCAGGAACAAGAGGTATTTTCAAACTATAGACTTGCCGATTATTTTTTTACCCTTAACACAGATAATATTATAGATCTGCCTCTTTATAGCGGAGGCTTAGGGGTATTAGCCGGAGATACTATTAAAACTATGGCAGATTATAAACTGCCGGCGTTGGCTATAGGCATGCTTTGGAATAGCGGGTATTTTCGTCAAAAATTCTGGTTTAAATACGGCCAGGTGCCAGAAGAGATGCATTGGGATTTTTATTCTTACCCGGGACTCATGCCTTTGAAAAATAGAATAAAGATTTCTTTAAAATCAGGGGAGATATATTTACGGCTCTGGAAGTATTACGTTTATAGTTACAGGCATGATTATGTTATCCCCTTGATATTATTAGATTCAAATATTGAACCAAACAGTGAACAAGACAGGCGCCTAACCAATCAATTATACAAAAGTGATAATGCCTGGATTAAGGCGATGCAGAGAATTATTCTTGGAATGGGAGGTATTTGCGCTTTGGGAGAATTAGGCTATCAAATTGATATCTTTCATTTAAACGAAGGGCATGCGGTATTTGCTTATATAGAGAAAGCAAGAGGGCTTTCTAAAAAAGAGAAAGAAGAATTAAGCAGGCATTTTGCCTATACCTGTCATACGCCGGTTCAAGGCGGCCATGATAAATTTTTTGCTGAAGACTTGCGTAGGATTCTAAAAGAAGAGGATTTTTTAATCGCTGATGAGTTTGGCGCTGATTCTGGTGCAACCATTAATCTTACCCTCCTGGCAATGAATGCCGCCTCTAAAATAAACGCGGTTGCCAGGAGCCATCAGAAAGTAATGCATTTGCAATTCCCTAAATACAAAGAGAAGATTAAATACGTCACTAATGGTGTGCATACGCATACTTGGATTTCTGATAGTTTTATGAAGATGTTTGAAAATTTTTCCGTTGTTTTAGGGGA
>JASEHM010000171.1:0-692 GCA_030018895.1 Candidatus Omnitrophota bacterium | reverse complement strand
CATGCTCCTTGAGGATATAAATAAACTTCTTGATTTTACCAAAAGAATCGGCCCTATTCAGATAATTTTTGCCGGCAAAGCTCACCCGCAGGATAATTTAGGTTTTGTTTATATCAATGATATGTTGGACAAGATAGACAAACTTGCTAAGGTACATGACTCCTTAAAGATTATTATGCTGGAAAACTATGATATTTTTCTGGCGAAGAAGCTTGTTTCCGGGGTTGATGTATGGCTTAATAATCCTCTGCCGCCTTTTGAGGCCTCAGGCACAAGCGGGATGAAGGCGATTTTAAATGGCGTGCTCCAGTTAAGTACTTTAGACGGATGGATGGTGGAAGCAGAGGATAAGAATATCGGCAGAATCTTTGGCTATCGGGCGCCGGAAAAGCATTTAGGCGATGAATATAACTTGCGTATTCAAGAGGATAGCCGGCAATTATATATTGCCTTGGAAGAAATATTAGCATTATATTATCAGGCGAATAAAGTTGGCAGGATGGATATTTCTTCTGCCTGGATAGATATGATGATAGATTGTCTTGTTTGCGCCAGCCACTTTAATACCTACCGTATGCTTGATGAATATAAACGGGACATCTGGAAGATTCCTTAAGAAAATTAATTATTTAAAACTACTCGTGTCCAAATTAGACGTTACTTATCGACGCGAAATGTATTTTGAGATATCA
>JASEHM010000170.1 GCA_030018895.1 Candidatus Omnitrophota bacterium | reverse complement strand
TGGCTTGCAGGGCTCGCAATGACGGTGTTTTTGTCATTATGACACAGTCTGAATGACAAAGCATGAATTATGCGCACCCCTCAATTATTCTAGTTCTTTTAACGCCTTTTCCGCCTCTTCTTTAGTAGGCGCGCGGCCATGAAAATCGCATACATTTTCCATAAAAGATACCCCTTTACCTTTTATGGTATGGGCAATAATTATTGTGGGTTTTTCTTTTATAGTCTTTGCCTCAGCATATGAGGACAAAATCTCTTTCATATCATGGCCGTTTATTTCTAAAACATGCCAGCCAAACGCCTTCCATTTAGCAGCCAATGGCTCTAATCCCATAATTTCAGAGATTCTTCCGTCGATCTGGAATTGATTATAATCAAGAATCGCGCATAAATTATCGCATTTATAATGAGCTCCTGCCATAGCTGCCTCCCAGATATTTCCTTCCTGAATTTCTCCGTCACCCATAAGCACATAAACACGATAATCCTTTTTATCTATTTTACCTGCCAGGCTCATCCCCAAGCCAACAGAAAGCCCCTGGCCTAAAGAGCCTGAGGCAGCCTCAATCCCAGGCAGGCGCCTATCAGGATGCCCCTGCAGAATAGAACCTAACTGGCGCAATGTCTTAAGCTTCTCAACGTTAAAATAACCGAATTCTACCAATACCGCGTATAACAATGGACAGCAATGGCCTTTAGATAAATGAAACCTATCGCGCTCAGGCCAATTAGGGTCCTTTGGATTATGCCGCAATACCGCAAAATACAAAGCAGTAATTAAATCCGTGGCTGAAAGGCTTCCGCCTGGATGGCCTGAACCTGCGCAAGCAATCATCTGAATAATCAAACGCCTGATCTGCTTAGCCTTTTCTTCTAACTCCTTAATTTGCAACATTCTTCTTTATCTTTTCCTTTATCTTTTCCTTTATCTTTTCCTGTTTTGAATCCAGCTCTAATGATTTTTCCCAATTAATCCTTGCCTTTTTAAGGTCATTTATCTTAAAATAGGCATCTCCTAAATGATCGTATATAACCGGATCATTCACCAAAGAAGAAGCCTTTTCTAATGTCTTGACTGCCTCCTCGTATTTACCTTTCTTAAAATAAAACCAACCTAAACTATCAATATAAGCGCCATTCTCAGGCTGTATCTCTAAAGCCTTTTTTATCATAACCTCTGCCTGAGACAGGTTTTTACCTTCTTCAACATATAAATACCCAAGAAAATTTAATGCCTCATGATAATCCGGTTTTAGTTGAAGGCTGCGCTTTAATTCATTCTCTGCCAAATCACTCTTTTTTAATTCATTATAAATACTAGCCAGATAAAAATGCGCCTCAGGATCCTGTTCGGATATATCTAATATCAACTTATAAACATTTTCTGCTTCCTTAAATTTCTTCTGCCGCAAATACATTAAACCAAGGCCTTTATTGATATCTACGTTTTTAGGCTGAAGAAAAGAGGCTTTTTTAAGCGCTTGTTCGTATTCCCTGCCTGCTGAATCCGGCTTATCCTGAATACTATAAAGAAGGGTAAGTATCGCATGTGGTTCTACTGCCTGCGGGTCATAGGTTGCTGCGAGATTCAATTCTTTAATTGCCTCGAGGATATTATTTTTCTTTATGTAATTAGAGGCCAAACTTAAATGTAGGATAGGAGATTTAAAATCTAGCTCAAGCGCCTTTTTATACTCGCAGATAGCAGCATCTATATCGCCAAGATTTTCATGCACCCTTGCCGTAATATAATAGCTGAGCGCGCAGGAACTCTTCTTATCTAAGGCAAAAGAATCTATATGTATAAGCGCGGTTCCCAAAAGGCACAAAAAAAGGCTCCTGCCTATTTGCTTAAAACCAAGGCTCATTTCTAGGTTAACCGGCGCTTATCCCCAGGCTCTCTTTTTGAGATGACGAAGACGACGGCGTATCTTCTTTCTTTTATGGGTACTGATCTTTCTTCTTTTTCTTTTTCTACCGCAAGGCATTGCCTCGCTCCTTTCAGTTTACAACCAAAAGCTCATAGCCTATCATCAACTACGAACTACGAACTAATAAATCACCTTATTCAACGGATACTCAATAATCCCCTCTGCCCCTGCTTTTTTTAATTCCGGGATTAAAACACGCACAACCTTCTCATCAATTATTGCCTCAATTGCAAGCCATCCTTCTTGGGACAAATTAGAAATAGTGGGGTTTTTTAACGCGGGTAGCCAAGAAATTACTTTACTAAGGTCATGCTTCCTGACATTCATTTTTAGGCCAACCTTTTCCTCAGCTAAAATAGCGCCCTTAAGAAGCAAGGCAATCTGCTCCATCTTGGCTCTTTTCCAGCTATTTTTATAAGCTTCTTTATTGGCAATAAATTGCGTCGTAGATTCGCAAACAACAGCGATCTCAACTAATTTATTAGCCTTAAGGCTTCTTCCGGTTTCTGTCAACTCCACAATAGCGTCAACCAATCCTACATTTACCTTAGCTTCTGTCACGCCCCAAGAAAACTCAACCTCAACTTTAACCTTATTCTTCTTAAAATAATCCTTAGTAACATTGACTAATTCTGTAGCAACCCGTTTGCCGCAAAGGCCGTTAATATTCTTTACCCCTGAACTTTCCGGAACCGCAAGAACCCAACGGACCTTATTCAAACTCTGCTTGGCATAAGTCAAATCTGTAACCCTTATAATCTCTGATTTATTTTCCAGTATCCAATCATTACCGGTGATACCGCAATCTAAGGCG
>JASEHM010000016.1 GCA_030018895.1 Candidatus Omnitrophota bacterium | reverse complement strand
ATCTCAAAATACATTTCGCGTCGATAAGTAACGTCTAATTTGGACACGAGTGAGAAGATATTATTAACGATTACCGTGTTGATAGTAAAGGAATAAAATGAAATACAATGGAGTAATTGAAAGGTATAAAAAATATCTACCCGTAACGAAGAAAACCCCTATCATTACCTTACAGGAAGGCAACACGCCTTTGATATATGCTGATTACTTAAGCAAATTAATGGGTGAAAATTTTGAAATTTATCTGAAATACGAAGGATTAAATCCGACCGGCTCTTTCAAGGATAGGGGGATGACCCTGGCAATCTCTAAAGCCTGTGAAGAGGGCTCTAAGGCAGTAATGTGCGCCTCTACTGGAAATACCTCAGCCTCAGCAGCAGCTTATGCTGCCAGAGCAGGTATCAAGTGTATTGTGTTTATCCCCTCAGGGGCAATTGCCTTAGGTAAACTTAGCCAGGCATTAATTCACGGCGCGCAGGTCTTAGCCATAGAAGGTAATTTTGACGATGCCTTAGAATTAGCAAAAGAAATCACCAAAAATTACCCCATAACATTAGTTAATTCCCTAAATCCTTATCGCATTGAAGGCCAAAAAACCGCAAGTTTCGAAATCTGCGACTGCTTAAGGGAAGCGCCTGATTTTCAGGTTATGCCTGTAGGCAATGCCGGAAACATTACTGCTTACTGGAAAGGATATAAGGAATATAAAGAATCAGGCAAAATTAAAATACTGCCTAAGATGTTAGGTTTTCAGGCAAAGGGAAGCGCGCCCATTGTAAAGGGCTATCCTATAAAGAACCCTAAAACCATTGCTACTGCTATACGCATTGGCAATCCTGCAAGTTGGAAACAGGCAGAAGCAGCCCGCGATGAATCTAAGGGTATGATTGATCTGGTTTCAGACAAAGAAATCATTAATGCCTATAAGTTACTAGCACAAAAAGAAGGCGTTTTTGTTGAGCCTGCCTCAGCTGCTTCTATTGCCGGATTGCTAAAATTAGCAAAAAAAGATTATTTTAAACGCAATACGCAATACGCGCGACGCAATACGCAAATAGTTTGCATCTTAACCGGCCATGGCCTAAAAGATCCTGATAGGGCAATAAAGAGCATAAAAGAACCAAAACTCGTCCAAGCGAATTTGAAAGCGGTGTTAAAAGAAATAGGCTGCTGACTTTGTGGTGCGAGTAACCCATTAGTTTTACAATGAGAAATAAGAATGTTCTGATTACTGCCGGGCCGACAGCGGTTCTCATAGATAGAGTAAGAGTAATTAGTAATATTGCGACAGGCGAAACAGGAATTTTGTTAGCGCAAAGATTAACTAATCAAGGCGCAAAAGTTACTCTGCTCCTAGGGCCTGCTGAGGCAGGCGATATAGATGAAGCTTTGCCCTGCCATAAGACGAGGCGAAAGCATAAAAGAATCCGTTTGATTCGCTTTAAATTCTTTGATGAATTAAAAGATAAAATAATACAGGAATTAAAAACCAAAAAATATGATGTAGTTATTCATTCAGCAGCAGTTTCAGATTATAGGCCGCTTAAGGCTTCCAGGCAAAAAATTAAATCAGGTATTAAGCATTTAATTCTTAAGCTGACGCCCACAGTAAAGATAATAGATTTAATTAGGAAAACCAGCCCAGACACATTTTTAGTGGGGTTTAAATTTGAGCCAGAGGCAGATAAAGAATTGCTTATAAAAGAGGCGCATAATCTCATCCGGCGCTCCCTGCTTAATCTGACAGTAGCAAACAGCATGCAAGGAAAATATAAAGCCTATATTGTAAGCAAAGACACAGAATGCGGCCCGTTTTTAAATAAACCAAAGATGTGCGATAATTTAATAAAAACTATAGCAGCCAATTTGATATGAAATACCACTCGTGTCCAAATTAGATGTTACTTATCGACGCGAAATATATTTTGAGATATCAAATTTGTCATACCCGCGAAAGCGGGTATCCAGATTTTTTCTCGTCGTGGATTCCCGCTTAAAGGTTGCGGGAATGACACTCTAGCAGCTAATTTGGACAGCAATGATGAAATACATTATTTTAGTCGGCGATGGAATGGCAGATTATCCTCTAAAGGAATTGGACGAACGCACCCCTTTAGAAGCAGCACGCACTCCGAATATGGATTATATTGCCAAAAATGGGGTATTGGGACGTGTCCAAACAATTCCTGAAAAAATGAACCCTGCCTCGGATGTGGCAAATCTTTCTATAATCGGGTATGACCCTAAAAAATATTACACCGGAAGAGGCCCGCTTGAGGCGGCAAACTTAGGCGTTGAATTAGAAGCTGATGATGTGGCTTTCCGCTGTAATCTAATTACTGTATCCAAAGATACCTTGATAGATTATAGCGCCGGGCACATAAACTCTAAAGAAGCAGGGATATTAATAAATTTTATTGACCAAAACTTAGGGACAAACAGAATAAAATTTTATCCCGGAATAAGCTACAGGCATTTGATGTTGGTAAAAAAAGGGGCAGAAGAACACTTAGAAGATGCAAAATGCAAGGCTCCCCATGATATTAGAGGCCAGTCTTTTTCAAAGAATATGCCAAAAGGAAATGGCGCGGATATTTTAATAAAACTGATGTCGGAATCATTCAGCCTCTTAGAAAAACATGAGATAAATCAGGTTAGGGTAGATTTAAAAGAAAATCCAGCCAATATGATTTGGCTCTGGGGCCAGGGCAAAAAACCTAATCTGCCGAAATTCGCGGATAAATACGGCCTTAAAGGAAGCGTTATATCTGCGGTTGATCTCTTAAAAGGCTTAGGAAGAATCTTGGAGCTTAACGTAATAAATGTTGATGGGGCAACCGGATATTATGATACTAACTATGAAGGCAAGACAAAGGCAGCGCTTGAGTCTCTTAGAAATAATGATTTTGTCTTTGTGCATGTAGAGGCGCCTGATGAAGCAGGGCACAACGGAGATTTAAGGGAAAAAATACTTGCTATTGAAAGGTTTGATCAATTCATTGTAGGCCAAATCCTGAGCGCCTTTAAAAATAAGGATGATTTTAGAATCTTAGTCCTGCCTGACCATCCCACACCGGTCTCTCTTCGCACGCATACGCAAGAGCCGGTGATTTTCGCAATGTATGGAAAAAATATAACCCCCGGCAATTTCCAAAATTACTGCGAAAAAGAGGCAGAGAAATCAAAGCTTTATTTTGATAAGGGACATGAGTTGATGGAATATTTTATTAAAGGAGACATATGCCCAAGAAGCTGATTGTGCAAAAATTCGGCGGTTCATCCGTGGCTAATGTTGAATGTATACAGAATGTCGCCAAACGGGTCGTAGATTACAAAAAAAAAGGGTATAACTTAGTCGTAGTTGTCTCTGCCTTAGGCGATACAACTGATGAGCTGATTGAATTAGCAAATAAAATTAACCCTGCGCCGTCGGAACGTGAAATGGATATGCTCCTTTCTACAGGAGAACAAATCTCTGTGGCGCTCTTAGCTATGGCAATACACAAATTAGGATTTGAGGCCATCTCTTTTACCGGCGCGCAAGTCGGAATTATTACTGACACCAGCCACATGCGCGCCCGGATTATAAAAATAAATGCGGATAAAATACAGGAAGAATTAAAAAAAGGCAGATGTGTTATTGTCGCCGGATTCCAAGGGGTTACCCTAACCCAGGATATTACCACCTTAGGCAGGGGCGGCTCAGATTTAACTGCAGTGGCTTTAGCTAAAGAATTAGCGGCTTCTGAATGCGAAATTTATACTGATGTAGAGGGCATTTATACAACTGATCCCCGCATAGAACCAAAGGCAAAAAAGATAGACGAGATCACCTATGATGAAATGCTTGAAATGGCCTCTTTAGGCGCCCAGGTAATGCAGGTCCGTTCTATTGAGGTAGCTAAAAAATTCAATGTACCTATACATGTACGCTCATCTTTTTCCAGAAAAGAAGGCACAATGATAATCAAGGAGGTCAAGAGAATGGAAGAGGTAATTGTCAGCGGCGTAACCCTAAACAAAAACGAGGCAAAGATTACAATCTGCGATGTGCCTGATCAGCCCGGAGCAGCAGCAGAAATATTTAAAGAACTCTCAAACAACGGAATCAGCGTTGATATGATTGTACAAAATGTCAGCCACACGCGTAAAACCGATATCTCTTTTACTGTTGCCTTATCTGAAGCGCTTAAGGCAGTCCGATACACAAATAAGGCTGCCAAAAAGATCTCAACAGGAGAGGTTATACTAGATAAAGATATCGCCCGCATCTCAATAATAGGCGTGGGGATGAAATCTCATTTTGGCGTAGCAACTAAAATGTTTGAGGTATTAGCAGAAAACAAGATTAATATTGAAATGATTTCAACCTCAGACATAAGTATCTCCTGTATCATAAAAAAGAAACTTGTTGAAACAGCAGTAAAAGCGCTGCATGAGAAGTTTGAATTAGGTAAATGATGGGCCGGAAAAATTTTCCCGGCCCATCATCCTGACCCTGAACGAAGTGAAAGGGAAGGGGGAAAGATCTCTATAAAACAAGGAGCAAAAATATGCCAAAAGTAATCCTATACGATACCACCTTACGCGATGGCAGCCAGGGAGAAGGAATTTCTTATTCTGTTACGGACAAAATTGGCATTGCAAAAGAATTAGACAAATTAGGAATTCCGTATATTGAAGGAGGCTGGCCAGGCTCTAATCCTAAAGATATGGAGTTTTTTCAGAAAATGGCTAAAACCCGCCTTAAAAATGCTCGACTAACAGCTTTTGGCTCAACCAGAAAAGCTAACACTAAGGCCGCAAATGACAGTAATCTTAAAGCTATTATAAAATCAGGGGCAAAGGTCGTAACTATCTTTGGAAAAACCTGGGATCTGCACATTACAGATGTTTTAAAAACTACGCTTTTAGAAAACTTAAATATGATTAAAGACTCTATAGGGTTTCTTGTTTCTAATGGCCTTTTAGTATTCTACGACGCAGAGCATTTTTTTGACGCCTATAAAGCAAATAAGGAATACAGCATAAACTGCCTCCTTGCCGCGCAAGGCTCAGGCGCTAAGGCAATTGTCTTATGCGATACAAATGGCGGAACCCTTACTTCTGAAATTGCAAAAATTACCGAAGAAATCCGGCCGCAAATAAAAATCTGGCTTGGCATCCATTGCCATAATGACGCTGGCCTGGCAGTGGCAAACTCTATCGCCGCAATCCAAAGCGGGGCAGATATGGTGCAAGGCACAATTAACGGATATGGCGAAAGATGCGGAAATGCGGACTTAATCCCGATTATCGGAAACTTAAAAATAAAATTGAACTCAGATTGTATTGACAGCAGTAAGCTAAAAGACTTAACACGCGTTTCGCATTTTGTCAGCGAAATAAGCAATATGAAACAACTGACGAATCAACCCTATACAGGAGCCTCTGCATTTGCGCATAAAGGCGGGGTGCATATTAATGCGGTAATGAAAAACCCGAAAACTTATGAACATATTGATCCTGGCCTAGTAGGAAACCGGCGCAGGATTTTGGTTTCTGAGTTAGCGGGTAAAACCGGGATATTAATCCACGCCAGGAACTTAGAATTAAATTTAAGCAAAGAAGACCCCAAAACAAAAAAAGTCCTAAAACTAATCCAGACCCTTGAAAATCAGGGGTATCATTTTGAGGCAGCAGAGGCCAGTTTTGAACTGCTAATGAAAAGGGCATTAAAAAAATACAAAAGGTTTTTTGACCTAGAAGGTTTCCGTGTAGTAGTAGAAAAACAGTTAGATAAAAAAATTACTTCAGAGGCAATTATTAAATTAAGGGTAAAAGGCGCAAAAGAACATACTGCCGCAGAAGGCGACGGCCCGGTAAATGCCTTAGACAATGCCTTGCGCAAGGCGCTAAAAGATTTCTATCCGGCGCTTTCTAAAATGCATCTTTCGGATTTTAAGGTGCGGGTATTGGATGAAAAAGCAGGCACAGCAGCAAGGGTTAGGGTTTTAATCCAATCTCAAGACGAAACAGATACCTGGAGCACAATCGGCGTTCACGAAAATATTATCGAAGCCAGCTGGCAGGCGCTGGTAGACAGCGTTGAATACAAATTATTAAAAGATAAAACTAATGCTTGATTATTTAGGAATTTTTAAAGAGTTTAATGCAAAGAAAATTAAATATATCGTTGTAGGTGGTATGGCGGTAAATTTTCTGGGGATCCCCCGCGCAACTTACGATATTGATTTACTTGTCTCTTTAAAAGATAAAAATTTGCAAAGATTCTTAACCCTATTAAAAAAATGGGGGTTTAAGCCGCGCATCCCTGTTGATATTATGGATTTTGCTGATAAAGATAAAAGAGAAGGCTGGATAAAAAATAAAAATATGAAAGCATTTAATTTAGTAAATCCTGCCTGGGCAATACAAGAAATTGATATAATAATCGATACACCGATAGATTATAATAAGGCAATAAAGGGCGCCAAAAATGTAAGATTTTATAACATAGCTATTCCGACTATTATGATTGATGACCTTATTTTGATGAAAAGCAAATCAAATAGGCAGCAGGATAAATCTGATATCAGCCATCTTAAGAAATTATTAAAATGAGGAATAGACGAGGCTTTAGTTATTTTGTGAGCCAAAAAATGATACGCGAGTATCAGAAAACGCCTATCGAAAAAAGGCTGCTTTGGTTATACCAACTTAATCTCTTAAGAAAGGCATATCCTAAAAGAATCATTGAGCTTCAGGATAAATTTCGCAGAGGAGAGATTTGAAAAAGAAGGAGTTTTAAATAACAAATTATGAGCGAAATTCCATCCCGTTATAATCCGAAAGAAACCGAAGATAAATGGTATAAATTCTGGGAAAAAGAAAATTTTTTTTCAGCAAATCCAAATCCTGCTAAAAAACCATTCTGCATAGTTATTCCTCCGCCTAATGTTACCGGAATACTGCATATAGGGCATGCCTTAAATAATACCCTCCAGGACATCCTTATCCGGTATCATCGGATGAAAGGGGAAGAGGCCCTTTGGATGCCTGGGACCGACCATGCAGGGATTGCTACTCAAAATGTAGTAGAAAAGGCAATTGCCAAGGAAGGCCTAAAAAGACAAGATTTAGGCAGAGAAAAATTCTTAGAAAAGGTCTGGCTTTGGAAAGAAGAATACGGCTCAACCATTATACATCAGCTAAAAAAAATAGGCGCCTCCTGCGACTGGCCTCGCAGGAGGTTTACAATGGATAAAGAATACTCAAAAGCAATTATAGAGGCCTTTATTAGGCTTTATAAAAAAGGCCTAATTTATCAAGGGAGCTATATTATTAATTGGTGCCCGCGCTGTCAAACCGCACTCTCAGATGAAGAGGCGCCGCATTGCCAAATACAAGGAAATCTGTATTATTTAAGATATCCTTTTGCCAAAAATCATGCAACAGTTCAGCGTTCAGAAGTAAATCAGGGTGTCATTCCCGCCCCCGTTTTCACGGGGGTAAACTCCGCGGGAATCCAGAGAGGGTATGACAGAATAGATGCTCGTTTTCACGGGCATGACAAAAACGGGAAGCGAAAACTTCCGGAAGCTGAACTATTACAAAATCATTCTATTGGCCAGCAGCCAACAGCTAACGACTATATTATTGTCGCAACAACCCGGCCAGAGACAATGTTAGGCGATACTGCAGTAGCAGTCAATCCTAAAGATAAAAAATACAAAAAACTTATCGGCAAAACCCTGATTCTGCCTCTAATAAACCGAGAAATAAAAATAATTGCTGATGAAATGATAGATATGGATTTTGGCACAGGCGCAGTAAAGGTTACCCCGGCCCATGACCCAAATGATTATGAGTTAGCTAAGAAACATGGGTTAGAATTCATAAATATTATGCATCCTGATGGCCGGCTAAACTTAAACGCAGGCGATTATAATGGAATGGATAGATTCAAAGCAAGGGAGGTTATTTTAGAAGATTTAAAAGAACTCGGCTGCTTAGAAAAAGTCCAGCCGCATCCCTTATCTGCAGGCCACTGCTACCGCTGTCATACCATAATTGAACCATATTTATCTAAACAGTGGTTCGTAAAAATGAAGCCCTTGGCTGAACCGGCAATTGAGGCAGTAAAAAAAGGAAAAATCAAATTCTATCCTTCCCGCTGGATGAAGGTTTACCTGAACTGGATGGAGAATATTCAGGACTGGTGCATTTCAAGACAAATCTGGTGGGGGCACAGAATCCCTGTTTATTATTGTAAAAATTGCCAAGAAACAGGGATTCAAAAGTCAACCCTTCGATTACACTCAGGGTCGATGGTGAGCGAAGTCCCGAGTTTATCGAGGGACGAAGTCGAACCATCAAAAGTAGATGAAGGTATAATTGTTTCTGCAGCCAAGCCAGATAAATGCCCTGTTTGCGGCTCTGTTGATATTTATCAAGACGAAGATGTCTTAGACACCTGGTTTTCTTCCTGGCTCTGGCCTTTTGCGACATTTGGTTGGCCATTTTCGATGAGCCGGTGTGCCGATGAATCGGCTCATCGGCTCACCGGCTCATCGGCTCACCGGCTAACCGATGAACTAGCATACTTTTACCCTACTTCTGTCTTAGTTACTGCTCCGGAAATAATCTTTTTCTGGGTAGCGCGCATGATTATGGCAGGATTCGAATTTATGAAGGAAATCCCTTTTAAGGACGTATACATACATGGCACTGTGCGTGACATAGAAGGAAAAAAGATGTCTAAGTCTTTAGGCAATATTATTGACCCTTTAGAGATAATAAATGAGTACGGCACAGATGCCATGCGTTTTAGCCTTATATCAATAACTAGCCAGGGCCAAGACGTATTTTTATCCAAAGAAAGGTTTGAACAGGGAAGAAATTTTGCAAACAAAATCTGGAATGCCTCTAGGTTTATCCTCATGAACCTAGAGGAAACAACAGGAACCAGCACTGATTTATGCGCGTTTTTCAAAAAAGAGGACTTAGGCTTCATAAACCGCTGGATACTAAGCAGGTTCTATTCAACATTAAAAGAAGCAACTAAATATTTAGAGGCATATAAGTTTAACGAGGCTGCTAATAGCCTATATGCTTTTTTTTGGCATGAATTCTGCGATTGGTATTTAGAATTAGCTAAACCAATCATGGTTAACAAAGAGCAAAGTGAAGAGAATAAAAATACGCAGATTGTAATGCATAGTGTCCTTGAAAAATCTTTAAGAGCGCTGCATCCTTTTATGCCCTTTATTACAGAAGAAATCTGGCAGGCATTGAAAAAAAGCAAAGAGCAAGAAAAAGAGAGCAAAGAAAGCATAATGATTCAATCCTGGCCGCATATACAGGAGCAGATGATTGATAAAAAAATAGAAAAACAGGCACAGGTTTTATTTGATGTAATTAAAGAGATAAGGAATTTACGCAGTTCCATTGATTTAAAGCCTGATCAAAAGGTTATTATCTCTGTTTATCCCCATACTAAACCTAAATATAAATTAATTGAAGATAATACAGATTTAATTGCAAATCTGGCTAAATTAGAAGCATTAAAACTCCTTACCTCAAAAGTAAGGCCAATTGCCGCAATCAGCGCTGTAACCGGAGACATTGATTTATATCTGCATTTTAGCGGCCTGCTTGATATTAATAAAGAAAGGGATAAAATAAACAAAAAGATAAATGAGATGGAAAAACACAAAAACTCAAAAGAACAAAGGATAAAAAATCCTGAATTTCTTAAAAAAGCGCCTGAAGAAATAGTAAAAAGAGAAGAGGAGAGTATTGAAGAACTAACAAGTTCTTTAAGGCGCCTGGCAAAAATGCGC